>DASRCD010000562.1:0-3186 GCA_035653315.1 Candidatus Angelobacter sp. | reverse complement strand
CAGATAATTCGGATCACTGGGATTTTGATGTTCGCCGCCAATAGCATCCACGAACTGTTGTTGAATTTGTTTTACTGCCTCCAGTTGGTTGGGACTCAATTCCATGGTATTCAGATTTACCTTTTGAAACACCAAGGGATAAACGGGATCGGACGTGGCGGCTGCGGAAAGCGGCGCTGGTGTTAGGTTACTAACTTGGCTGCGGGTTTGGAAACTGCCGGCCGATAGGTTTTCCTCAATGCTCCCGTCCGGAGCAGCAGAAGACTGCTGTGCCCAAGTTGGCATCCTCATCTCTGAGGTTGAGGATGGATGGTCGTTATTCGATGGCATTGGGAAGTTTGCGCCTTGTGCAACGGCGCAAGCTTGGGCTTCGGATGGCGTTCCTCTCAGCAATTCAGCGAATAACCTGCTTTCCTGCCGCTGCAACCAGGGTGCGACGGTGGAAGGGTCCAGCCCCAGTTGACGACATTTAAATAAGAGCGCACGATGGACATCGCCCCGGACAATGTCCTCCACGGTCGCTTCCGGGCAGTCAGCCGCCCAAAGGTTGGCCACATAAGCACGGTAGTCATTAGTTGATTCAATCTGCCGCCAACAAAACCTTGCAGCTCTCAATAAAACGGATGATGACTCCTGAGTAACAATAGTAAGTGGAGCGGATACTCCAATCTCGGAGTGGACCGGCATCGAGTCAGTCGGGTCTTTCCCTTGTGGCTTATCCAATACCAAAATCAGAGTGACAAGTAAAATTAGATTCAACCCTATTGAGATTTTCAAAATTATTTTCATAAATCCGGTTGAAGGTTAAATTCGAAGCCGACCGGATCCAGTCTTAATTTTGAAAATTAAAAGCCAGCGCGGAGACAAGTCCGCGCCGGCCCAATCAGACGCCTGGCTTGATTAGAAGTTGCTATTGCGGGTGGGGAAAGCCACATCGCTGGCTTTATCACAATGCATGTAAGTCAGAGCAATAGCTGGATCATGATTCCCCGGAATACTTCCCATCCCGCTGGTCTGCAGCATGGTTTGAACGCCGGTAAAGATTTTCTGGCCCACAGTGTCTTGAAATCCACTGATGCCGTATTTGCCATAAAGATGCTCATGGCCCCAGAAGGAATACCGACCTTCTTCAATAGCCTGATTGGATTCAAATACACCATCCAGACTCACCCATTGATTGGTTGTGAGACCGTGGCTTAACGCATCACTGCAACCCAGATAGCCGAGCGCAAACCAGCCGGTTAAATTGGAATGCGGTTGCACAATGCCACTGGGGCCAAAGAATGGATCATTTTGCTGGCAACTGCCATCAATGCTGAGCGCCGCGGCCACACCGCCGCCGCTTTCATAGCCGTTGTTGCTTTCGTTGGTTAGAACCAGAACATTTTGGGCGGGTTCTTCAATCCCGTAACCAATGGAAAATTGCGATACGGTCTTGGTAGTGCCATAACCGGTGTCTGCCAGTGTGTTTGCTCGGGTGCCGGACCCTTTGTTGCGTCCGATGAGATACACTATATTATTTGTGTCTGAAGCAATACCGGTAAAAAACGCCGCGTTCTGGTAGCCCTGGCTGATGAGCTCATAAAGTTGAGGAATCGTAACATTAGTTAAATGTTGATACTCTTGTGAAGGATTGGAGTTTATATTCTTGCACCAGGTAAAAGTCACGATACCTTCCACCCCATAATCCTTCAAATCAGTCTGAGTATTAGGCACTCGTTGAGTCCAGGAAACTGCCTGGGATGTATCTGCCTGGGCCAAATCCGCACCGTGGCTATTGGCCTCTAATGTCGTCGGCGCGCTGCTGTGCCAGGTGTTATCCAATGGCGTATTTGTCACATCCAACCAGGTTTCAGGCGAACCGGCCAGCGGAATGGAATTGCCGTTGCGATCCGTGTTTTTTAGCGTGGTGTTGCAGGCTGAAGCAATGCCGGCTTCAGAACCACTCCAAGCGCAGTCAATATAAGTAGGCACACCGTTGATATTGCCCAGGAAGAGCATGTAGTTGGCTCCGCTTGCACTGCTGCCGCCGTATTCGGTTTCTTGAATGGCAGGCGAGGAGTCAAAAACCACACCCGGCGTATGCAACGCCGTATAGAGCGTCGAACGAAAGGCCGTTGATCCCGTCAGATAAACAACATTGGCGGCGCCCGCCCGGGCGGCAAGGCTCAAAGTTACGAGCGTACCAAGAACGAGGTTTTTCGTTTTCATTTTTGTATGTTTGTTTATGTTTGTTGTGGTTATTTATGGTTTATTGCAATTTGACTTGTCTTATTTGACTTAAAACTTTTCTGGTGAACAGGAGCTAGGCGTTTATTCCGGCGCGGTGCCGGCTAAAACTCAGAAGCAACAAAGCACCCCCACAGAAGAAAACAGGCAAGATGCCTGGCTCGGGAACGGGAGTGAAAGTCAAAGTGGAATTGCCAGAATCCAATGTGAAATATCCCAAGTAGGTGTAAGCGCTGTTTGGAGTCGCCTTCCATAAGTCCTCGTGAAGAACTCCGGAAGAATCAAAGGTGGACATGGGATTGACACCGGAATCGCCGTAGAAGGTCCCCGCAGCAAAGGCGGGGGCGACATTCTTAGTCCATGAATTGTTGGCGCCTGAATTCACTAACACGCCGCTGCCAGCCGCGGGAAACGCGACTACAGAGAGATCGTTGGCCGCGCTGTCTAAGACGCTTTGGCTATGATTAAACGGGCTTAGATCCGAACCGGGCAGCGACGCATCGCCGGCGCCACCGGACCGAAAGGCGGTGGCATAAAGATCGACTAAAAACGGATTAAATGAGGATTGGCCGCCAACCACGCCCACGCTCACGTTAGTGATATTATCGCCTCCAAGAAAAGAACTGAACATGGTTGACGAAAATTCACTGCTCAAATCCATGACCGAGCCGGCCCCGGCAATTGTGTTCGCGGCGCCCAGGTCAATCAAATAATCTGTCGTTCCATGCGGGTCCACAAACCCGACATATAGATCGTTCGGGTTGAAGGATTGTGCATGGGCAATTTGTGAAATAAGAGCGGCATAAGTTGCCAGAATTGCCGACCTGGTGAATAAGCTGATGTTCCGTTTCATAATTTTTGATTTTGCGCTGTTGTTGCTTGCTGCAGGCCGTTTCAGGCACTTTGTAGAGATTTTCGGGTGGCCTGCCGCACCGTGTCTCCACAAAGCATGCTTCA
>DASRCD010000561.1:0-7072 GCA_035653315.1 Candidatus Angelobacter sp. | reverse complement strand
CCGCCGAAGAAGCATGGGAATATTCCTTTATAGGCTTTGGCCTGAAGAAGGAATTTCTCTGAATCTCAGCGCAGCTTTTTCTGAAGTTTCCGAGGGGAGCGAGTAACCCTATCCTGGCATAATTTTGGGAACAGCACACTGCAACGTTTCTAGAATCAATTAAACGGCAACCGTATAGATTCACTAAACAAAAGAACAGTAACGCACGAGGAAAGACATGAACCACCCCGTACTCCGTCTCTTTGATGGCCAGCAAGACACTTCTCCCCAGTTACAGGATGACGTTAAGGAACTTCAGACAGACCTGAACCGTTTTGGCTTCAACCTGCAGGTAGATGGCATTTTCGCCAGTGAAACTGAAGCCGCTGTTCACCAGTTCCAGTTGGATCACAATCTTGTTTCGGATGGCATCGTCGGCCCGCAAACCTGGGCTGCATTGACGGATGCGCCCGCGCCTGATCCCGCTACCACGCTCCACACTACCATTGCCTCCGGCGACTCCAGCATGAAAGCGGCATTCACGGCTGCGCTCAGTTTCAAGACGTTCATCAACACGGCGGCCCAGAACATCAATGTGCCTGCTGTGATCGTATGCGGTGTTGGTTCGCGTGAAACGCAATGGGGCATTCTTAACAAGCCGCAGGGCGCCGCTGGCACCGGCGACTTTGCTCCAAGAAAATTTCCTACCGAGTTCCGCACCGGTAGTTTGCCACCGGATGGCGGGGGTTATGGTCGCGGCCTGATGCAAATCGATTTTGACGCCTTCCCTTTTGCCCGCACCGGCAACTGGAAAGATCCGCAAGCCAATATTAACTTTGGCTGCTCCGTTCTTAAATCGAATATCGACCTGCTGGGAAGAAAGACCCAGCTCACTGGACAGGCGCTTTTGCAGGCCTCCATCGCCGCTTACAACTGCGGCGCAGGCAACGTGCTTACAGCCATTCGCGATGGCCACGATATTGACTTCTTCACAACGGGAAGAAACTATTCAAAAGATGTACTGAACCGCGCAGGTTTTTTCCAGAACATGGATTGGGACGCTTAAATAGTGGATAGCAAAGAAATCCATCATGGATTGTGGATTTCTTCAACAAACCATTTCTTCATTTGCAAAAATCGTTCAAAGGTGTGAAATGCTTTTTCTGCCGGACATTTCCGCGCCCACCGGTTATAAAGTGTGGAAGAAGTCTCTTGTAATTCGAAATGGAATTCCTGCAGGCCTGGATTGTAGCTAATGCGCAGCACCTCTCCGTCTGGATCGTATTCCTGCGTTTGCACCACTAGTACATCCCACATGCTCGTATTCGCGTATAACCCGCCAGCATAGCGTGATGAGGCAATTTGCTCCAACAAGACAAGCATTGGACTAAAGCGGGTCTTTTCTTCACGGGAACGATATAGCTTTAGGATATCGGGCCATGTTTGCGCTTTATAGATTGGGCGTGACATTAGATCTGAACGCTATGGTCAGCGTGTACTTTCAGCTATAAAGCTTGCTGCGCCTGCGCAAATCGCTTGCCCTGAATTTCTATATACACATTAATCAGGCTCACCGCTGCCGGGGTAACACCCGGAATGCGCGACGCATGCCCCAGCGTGCGGGGACGCACGCGTTGCAGCTTCTCATGCATCTCGCGTGAAAGCCCGCTGACTTTGCCATAATCAAACCAGTCAGGGATCACGCGCTGCTCGGCCTTTTTCAGCCGCTCAATGGACTTGCGCTGCTGGTCAAGGTATCCGGCATACTTGATTTCCGTCTCCACGGTCTTCATCTCATTCCGCGCAGCAGCAGAAAGTTTGCGGGGGCTAAAGCCCTGTCCATGAGAGACATTTTCAGCACGAGTAAACTCGCGCCCTGACACTTGTTTTTCTGCGCCGATGATTTGCTCTGAATCCGCATCCCCCAACGACATGCCATCCCGAACCGAAGCCGCTGCCATTTCTGTTTTAGATAGATACGCAGCAACACGGCGAGGTGAGGGACCTGCTCCGCTGCTCTCAAGAGATACAGAGCTCTCAACTTCAGCACCAATGAAATAAGATTTCTCCGTGTCTCCGTGTCTCCGTGGTGAAAATTTGGTTTGTCCATCCGCTGCAATCTCTGCAAAAAACTCCGGATAGCCGTCCCGAATCACGACCGCCAAATCTTCAATCACAATCTCCGGCCGCTTCAACAACTGCGCCAGCGTTGACCCCAAAGCGCTGTTCAGCTTACCAGCCGAAGTCGCCTGAACAGGTCCCTCTGCCGCTCCATCTTCCTCTTCTGATCGCACTTCAGCGGCCGTTGCCGCCAGCCGCTCCCGCTGCGCCTGTTCAATCTTTCCCAGCATCTCGCCGGAAACGCGTGTCTTTTCCAGCATTGCCGCCAGCTTTTGCGCGCGTGCCTGCTTGGCCTGGAAGTCCGCCCATGTTTCATCGCCAATCAGGCCAATCCGGCGCCCATGCGGCGTCAGGCGGCGGTCGGCATTATCAATGCGCAAATGCAGGCGGAACTCCGCCCGCGAGGTAAACATGCGATACGGCTCGTTCGTCCCCTTGCTGATGAGGTCATCAATCAGAATGGCCGTATAGGCTTCCGTCCGGTCCAGTATCAATGGCGGCTCGCCTTTGATTTTCAACGCGGCATTAATACCCGCCATCAGGCCCTGGCATGCCGCTTCTTCATAGCCGGAAGTTCCATTGATCTGTCCGGCAAGAAACAGCCGGTTGATTTTCTTTGTTTCCAGCGTGCGCTCCAGCTCGGTGGGATCAATGGAGTCATATTCAATTGCATAGCCAGGACGCAGCATCTCCGCCGTCTCCAGACCGGGAATAGACTTGATCACCGCAAGCTGCACATCAATCGGCATGGACGTGCTCATGCCGTTCACATAAATCTCATGCGTGTTCAGCCCCTCAGGTTCCAGAAAAAGCTGGTGCGTTGTCTTGTCCGGGAACTTGACGATCTTGTCTTCAATGCTCGGACAATAACGCGGTCCAATGCTCTGGATCTGCCCGGAATACATGGGCGAGCGATGCACATTCTCGGCGATAATCCGGTGCGTCTCCGCCGTGGTAAACGCAATATAGCAAGGCACCTGTTTCTGCGTGATCTTCTTGGTGCGAAAGCTGAACGGCGTGGGGTCGGCGTCTCCGGGCTGCACTTCAAAGCGTGACCAATCAATGCTGCGGCCATCCAGGCGTGGCGGCGTTCCGGTCTTCAAGCGGCATCCACGCAAACCCAGCAGCTTAAGCGATTCACCCAAAAGCTGCGATGGAGGCTCTCCGCTACGACCCGCAGGATACGTCTGCTCGCCGCAATGAATCAGTCCATTGAGAAAAGTACCCGTTGTGATGATGACAGCCTGCGCACCCACGGTGCGGCCATCGCGAAGTTTGATACCGCGTGCAACAAAATTTTCACCACGGAGGCACGGAGACACAGAGGAATCTTTTTCCGTAATTTCTGCAGACTGGCTAAAGCCTGTTGCTTTGTTGAAAGCATGTTCAGTGCGATCAAAGCTGGTGCCCTGCCACGAACCATTTGTGCCTGACTGCGTTGTTGTGTGCAGGGCCTCGGTGCTTGCTTGCTGAAATGAATCACCTGTTCCGGTTTTCTCCGTGCCTCCGTGTCTCCGTGGTGAATCTTCTCTTATTGTTTCGGACTGGCTAGAACCTGTTGCTTTGTTGAAAGCATGTTCAGTGCGATTAAAGCTGGTCTCCTGCCACGAACCATTCGTACCGGACTGCGTTGTTGTATGCAGGTCCTCGGCACTTGCTTGCTGAAATGAATCACCTGTTCCGGTTTTCTCCGTGCCTCCGCGCCTCCGTGGTGAATCTTCTCTTATTGTTTCGGACTGGCTAGAACCTGTTGCTTTGTTGAAAGCATGTTCAGTGCGATTAAAGCTGGTTTCCTGCCACGAACCATTCGTGCCTGACTGCGTTGTTGTGTGCAGGGCCCCGGTGCTTGCTTGCTGAAGTGAATCACCTGTTCCGGATTTCTCCGCGTCTCCGTGTCTCCGTAGTGAATCTTCTCCCGTTGTCGCGGACTGGTTAGAACCGTGTCTCTGTGGTGAATCCTCCGCTTCCACAATCAGCTCAGCCACTTCCGCCTGCTTGATATAAAGATTCGGCTGGCTTTCCAGCACCTCGCGCATCTTCAAACGGTACTGCTGCTTGTCGCACTGCGCGCGCGGCGACCATACTGCCGGGCCGCGCGATGTGTTGAGCAAGCGAAACTGAATGCCCACGGCGTCAGTGACCTCGCCCATGATTCCGCCCAGAGCGTCTACTTCACGCACTAGATGGCCCTTGGCTATTCCGCCCACCGCCGGATTACAGGACATCTGCGCAATCAGGTCAACATTGAGCGTGAATAGCGCCGTCTTCAGGCCCATGCGCGCGCAAGCCATGGCGGCTTCGCAACCGGCGTGTCCCGCGCCCACCACCACCACATCGTATTGTTCTGTGAACTTCAACATCCGCTTTATTCAATATTTTACAGGTGAAAACAGAACTATGCTCCGGAGCCTTCTATCCGTAGAAGGTTCATCTGTCAGGTGTTGGGCTTCCTCTCCCATCCAAACCTGCCATTGCCAACAATCTCTATTGGTTACCTTGGTCATCTTCCTATTGGCCTAACGGTCAATTACCCTTATGGCAACGCAAGGACAACCCTCGTCGCCATTTCAACTGGGCCCCAATCTGGCCATTGTGCCTCAACAAGCAGGAATTTATGTCAAATCGGGGAACGCTTCGCCGCAAGGTGGTCCTTCCTGTCTCCATCATCCGCCGCGGCGGAGAGGAAAAACAGCTTGCGCACACGCTGGACGTGACGGAATTTTCCGCCCGGCTTGGCGGCCTTGGCGTTCTGCTTGAGCCGGGTGAAGTCATTGAGGTCCAGCGCGGCGCGGTAAGGGCAAAATTTCAGGTGCACTGGATGGGCGCTCCCGGTGATCCTCTTGCCGGGCAGGCCGGCATCCGCGGCATCGATACAAACAGGTCCATCTGGGGCGTGCAGCTTCCACCTGACCAGCCCGATGTCACCGTAGACCACGCTCATCTGCGCAACAAAACTTCCTTGCTGAATAGCGCTGGCTCTGGCGCGCAGTTTGATCCCAACATTCGCTATGAGTGCAGCGGAGCGGCGTCCCTGCGGGCTCCTGGCTCAAACTATGCGGTTCGGGCGCAAGTCAGGCACATCCATCTCAGTGGGCTTTATCTGGAAACCATCACCACTTTTCCCCTGAACACCGTTCTCAACCTTGAGCTGAAATTGGAAGGTGTTCTGATGGAGGCCGCCGGCGTGGTAACCGCCAGCACGCAACGCATTGGAATGGACATTGCTTTCCATAAGATTTCGCCGGAAACCAGGCGCAAGATTGTCCAGATTCTGCAAAAGCTTAAGCAAAAAGCCTGGGACGCGCAGCAGCTTCCTGCGTTCTCGCAAATTTCTCCAGCCGTGCCATTCGCGTCCAGGCTTAATGAGCCGAAGGCAGTTGCGTCTTTACCGGATTTGGACCCTTGCCGCCTGCTGGTGAGTCTCTGCCAGACTTTGACCTCAGATTTTGACGGCCTGATCTCTGCACGCTCTGAAACTGAAATAGAAGAGCTCAAAAATGCCGTGACTGCCTTGCAAAAGCGTCTTTCCTCAACCAATCATTCTGAATTAGCACTGGCTACATTCGTCCCGGAAAGCCGCCGTCTCAATCCTTAAAAATTTTTTAAAACGGCACAGTACTTTTTCTCTTGCTGAGTACTCAAGTCCCTTCATTTTCCGCCGATAGGGATCAAGAGGAGTTCTGCCACCATGTCGTCCAAGAGTAAATCCACCAGGAGTAGTCTGCGCCGCAAGATGGTATTGCCGGTGACTGTAATCCGGAACAACGGTCAGGAAAAGCAGTTGGCCCACACGCTTGACCTAACGGAAGTTTCCGCTCGTCTGGGCGGTTTGTGTTCCCTGCTGGACCCGGGTGAAGTCATTGAGATTCAGCGCGGCGCGGTAAAAGCAAGATTTCAGGTCTTCTGGATGGGCGCTCCGGGCAGCGCTATGGAAGGCCAGGCGGGCGTCCGCACCGTGGAACCGCACAAAAATATCTGGGGCATCAGCCTGCCCGCCGATGAAACCGATCTTGGCATCGCGGAAAATGCCAACCGGAAAGAAATGCCTCCCGTTATTACTGAAGCAAGGCCCAGCGGTGAAAAGCGCTGGCATACGCGTTTTGAGTGCAGCGGCGGCGCTTCCGTTCGGGCACAGGGAGCTAGTTTTCCCGTACACGGCCAGGTCAAGGACATTGCCCAGGGCGGCGTCTATGTGGAAACCACCACTCCTATGCCGGTCAACAGCGAAGTTTACGTAAAGATGAATATTGAAGGTTTTCCGATTGAGTCAGCGGGCGTGGTTCGCACCAGCTATCCCATGGTGGGAATGGGAATCAGTTTCCAGAATATCTCGCAGGAAAATCAGGAGCGGGTCAACCGGATCATCGCCGCGATTCGCAATAAAGGCGCTGTGTCCAAAAGCGAAATGGAACCCGAGCATGCTTCATTCAGCCAAACCACGGACCAGGTGAAAACCGCGCCGCTGCAGTTAGACGTTTATCCTGCGCGTGTACTCGCCACGGCGTGCCGCACATTGGCTGCTAACTTTGATCAATGGAAGGCAGGGCGCGCGCCAGCGGAACTGGATGAACTGCGCATGGCGCTGGTTGAACTCCAGCAAAAACTTTCTCCGCAATCGCAAATCGAGATTGTGGATTTTCTTTCAACCCCTGTGCCTCAGGGCCGCTTCTGATTTTTTACTTGCTGTGTTTTTCGCCACCAGGGCTGAATTGCTCTGGTGGCTTTTTTATGTCCCTGAGCTTCTAGGCATAAATTCCAGGCGCTTCATGCCCAATCTTCTGCACGTATTCAACATAAGAACCTGGATATACATGCGGAGTGCGGTCTGTCCCGCTTTCTCCGCCCAGTTCCAGCACCCGCGACCCAAGCCCGCGCAAGAACATGCGATCGTGAGAGACAAAGATCATTGTGCCCTCAAATTCCTGCAACGCTTCCACCAGCATTTCTTTGGTGGCAAGGTCCAGATGGTTGG
>DASRCD010000560.1:0-5519 GCA_035653315.1 Candidatus Angelobacter sp. | reverse complement strand
TTCGCGACATCACCACGCGCCTGGAAAATCATTATCGTGACATGCAGGATTTTGAGTTCACCATTCAGGAAGGCAAGCTTTACATGTTGCAGACGCGCAACGGCAAGCGCACGGGGCGTGCCGCTGTTCGAGTGGCGCTGGACATGGTGAAGGAAGGCTTGATTAAGAAAGAAGAAGCCATTTTCCGCGTTGAGCCCAACCAGTTGTATGACTTCCTGGTGCCGAAGCTTGACGAAAAGGGCGGTAACGCCGAAGTAATTGCCAAGGGCCTGCCTGCATCGCCGGGGGCTGCGGTGGGCAGAATTGTTTTCACCGCGAATGACGCGGTTGCTGCTGCCGGAACCGGCGCGCAGAAAAATCCTGTGATTCTGGTGCGCGGTGAGACAACGCCGGAAGACATTCACGGCTTGGAAGTTGTTGCCGGCATTTTGACTTCACGCGGCGGCATGACCAGCCACGCGGCTGTGGTTACCCGAGGCATGGGCAAGTGCTGCGTGGTGGGCGCCGGAGAAGTTGAGATTGATGACAAAAAGAAGATCATGCGGGTTGGTTCCCACACTTTGAAAGAAGGCGACTGGCTTTCACTGGATGGAACAACGGGCCGCGTGATCAAAGGCCAGCTTGGCACAGTTCCGGCAAAGCCGGATGATCCGGACTTGCAAACATTGTTGGGATGGTCTGAGCCGTTCCGTAAGCTGGGTGTTCGCGCCAATGCTGACATTCCGCGTGATGCCGTGGCCGCCCGCACCTTTGGCGCAGAGGGAATTGGCCTGTGCCGCACGGAGCACATGTTCTTTGCGGAAGACCGCATTAGCCACATCCGCGCTATGATTCTGGCCCGCACAGAAGCTGATCGTAAAACTGCGCTGGCAAAGCTGCTGCCAATGCAGCGCGAAGATTTTGAAGGCGTCTTCAAGGCCATGGACGGCTTCCCGGTAACCATCCGTCTGCTGGACCCGCCGCTGCATGAGTTCCTGCCGCGCCGTGAAGAGCTGATGGTGGAGATTGCGCAACTAGAAATCAAGGAACCAAACTCGCCCAAGCTGCAGGAGAAGCGTGAGCTGCTGCGCCGCGTGGAAGAGCTGCATGAATTGAACCCAATGCTGGGCCACCGCGGATGCAGGCTGGGTATTACCTATCCGGAAATTTCTGAGATGCAGGCACGCGCCATTTTTGAGGCTGCTGTGAATGTGTCGAAGGCTGGTGTGAAAGTTTTCCCTGAAGTCATGATTCCCCTGGTTGGCATGGTGAAAGAGATGGAAAATCAGGGAGCGATTGTCCGGCAAGTGGCTGATCAGGTATTCAAAGAAAAAGGCGCAAAAGTTGAATACATGGTTGGCACCATGATTGAGCTGCCACGCGCCTGTATGGTGGCCGATCAGATTGCCGGTGATGCTGAGTTCTTCAGCTTCGGCACTAACGACCTGACGCAGACGGCTTACGGTTTTTCTCGCGATGACATCAGCAAGTTCCTGCCGGCTTACATCGAACGGGGCATTCTCAAGAGCGATCCGTTTGCCACGATTGATCAGGAAGGCGTGGGCGAGCTGATGGAAATTGGCGTGAAGAAAGGCCGCAAGGCGCGCCCAAAACTGAAGATCGGCATTTGCGGCGAGCATGGCGGCGATCCTGCGTCTGTGGAGTTCTGCCACAAGGTTGGATTGAATTATGTTTCGTGCTCACCGTATCGCGTGTTGACTGCCCGGCTGGCCGCAGCACAGGCTGCCGCTGCGGAAGAGCTGAAAACAGAAGGTGGAAGAACAAAGTAACGTTCACAAAAAAGAGACGCAAGGATTTAAAGTCCTTGCGTCTTTTATATGTATTGTTCTCACTTTCAATTCCAACTATCGAATGCAAACATAACTAAGCCAAACGCTCCATTCTGCGCAGCATCTAACAGCCAGAAAACTGGAGCGCAATCATGGCAAAAACCAAGAGCGTTATGCCTGCTGTGTTGTTTGATCTGGATGGCACCCTGATCGACAGCGTTTATGAACACGTCCAGGCATGGTGGAAGACGCTAAACCGGGCAGGGATTCTGGTCCCTAAATGGATGATTCATCGTCGTGTGGGAATGAGCGGAAAATCGTTCGTCACTGAATTGTTGCGTGAGTTTGCCCCGGGAAAAAAGGTCAATATTGAGGAGTTGGAAAAAGAGCATGATGCCAGGATTGTTGATGCCGCCTCGGATATACCAGCCCTGCGTGGCGCAGACGATCTGCTTCAACATTTGCGCAGCTCCAGAGTCCGGTTTGCCATTGCAACCACGGGCAACCGCAAGCAAACTTCTTTGCTGCTCAAGAAGATCAAGCTTCCTCCTGGTACTCCGGTTTTGACCGGTGATGATGCGAAAAACGCGAAACCTTCGCCGGACATTTTTATGGCTGCCGCGCAAAAACTCAAACTGGCGCTCAGTGACTGCATTGTAGTGGGCGATAGTGTGTGGGACCTGTTGGCTGCTGGGCGCAAAGGCGCGCTAGGTGTGGGCATGTTGTCAGGCGGTTATGGGCAAGAGGAACTGCAACAAGCCGGGGCGTTTCGAATTTATGCCAGCCCTGAAGACATGCTGTTACACCTTGAACAACTTGGGCTTCCGGGAAAGATGTAACTGCAACAAATCAGCAGTTCCACCGGCTCTTTCACGTTCTTGCGTATAGAGCCATTCAACGTGAATTGCTTTAATTTGTCGATCGATCCTGAACTGTCCCTGTACTCACTGTTCTCTGATTGATGTGCGTGCATGGATATAAGCATCAATCACTTTATCCAGCGTGCCTTGTGCTTCAAGAATGTATTCAACTGCATCGCGCGCCGCGCCGTGGCCGCCCAAGGTAGTCGTGTGATGGTGCGCAATTGCTTTCACTTGCGGACGGGCGTTCGCTACGGCAATGGCCAGTCCACAACGGCGCATGATCGGCAAATCAATTACATCATCGCCAACATAGGCAATCTGTTCTTCCTGAAATCCGCTCTCCGCCAAAATCTTGTCCAGAATGTCAGATTTGTTTTGCGCGCCCTGATATAAAAAATCAATCTTCAGATCACGCGCGCGCAGTGCCACGGTTTCTGAAATACGCTTGGTGACCATCCCGGTTTTCAGGCCGCCTAGCCGGGCCAGGGAAATCGCTGTGCCATCGTGAGCGTTGAATCCTTTGGCCTCAATCATGTTCTGGCTGATGATGCCGAAGCCGGGTGAATCCGCGTGCCTCTGCACATGCGAATCCGTATCACGCGGCGCATTGGACGGAGCAGGGAAGAGCCAGATGGACCCGTCAGTCAGGACACCATCCACATCAAACAAAACAACCTTGATTTTCTTTGCGCGATCAGTAGACATAAGCCTTTAGCACTTAGCTTTTGGCCTTTAGCCAACCATGCATAAAGCAAAGAGACAGAGCTAAAGGCCAAGAGCTAATTACTAAGTACCGCCTCTAAAGCATCTGTGTTCCCCACAAATCATGCAGATGAATGATTCCTTCCACTGTTCCATCTGCCTGGGTCACCACAAGCGAGGTGATTTTTTTCTGTTCCATGATGTTCAGCGCAGTCATGGCAAATTCATCAGGGAGAATCGTCTTGGGATTTGCGGTAAGGCAGTCACCGGCCTTCAGGCTAAGAATGTCTTTGCGCTTTTCCAAAAGACGGCGCAGATCGCCATCGCTGATCACTCCCAATAGCCTGTTGTTCTCAACCACCGTAGTAATGCCAAGCCCCTTGCGAGACATCTCATAGATTACGTCAGCCATTTTTGTGTCTTGAGCAACGCGCGGAACTGATTCTCCGCTATGCATTAATTGTGAGACGCGCGCCAGCTTCTTGCCCAATTTGCCACCGGGATGGAGATGCGCAAAATCCTCTTCTTTGAAGCCGCGTTTTTCTGAAAGCACCACGGCTAAAGCATCTCCTAACGCCAACATCGCCGTGGTTGAAGCGGTGGGCGCCAGGCCTAAAGAGCAGGCTTCCTGATCAATGGAGCAATCGAGCGCGATGTCCGCCGCCGCAGCCAGGGTTGAGCGCTTTGGAGACTTAGGGGAATAAAGTTTATCCCCGGTAATCGTGATCAGCTTGCTCCCAATGCGCCGGATCGTTACCAGCAATTGCAGGATCTCCTCTGTCTCGCCGCTGGAAGAGAGGGCCAGCACCACGTCACCGCGCACCAGCATTCCAAGGTCGCCATGCACGGCCTCGGCGGGATGTAGATAAAGCGCCGGTGTGCCCGTGGAACTGAGAGTCGCTGCGATCTTACGCGCAATGATCCCGCTCTTGCCCATGCCGGTTACTACCACGCGGCCGCCACACGAATGCAGGCATTCCACGGCCCGTTCAAAGGCTTCTCCCATGGGCCCGGCAATGCGCTCTGCCAGTTCGCGCAGGGCTTCCGCTTCAATGTGAACTACGTTGGCGCCTGTTGTTCTCACTGGTAATTAATAGTAGCAGAGACATACGGCAGAGAATGATTTACGGCTATCCGGCCAGCCGTTGATCGGGCACAAGGTGAGAATTTATGGTGGTGTCAGAACCGCGCTCATCCTCTTTTTGCAGCGTTTCAGGGACTGCAAACCAGAGCGTGAGCCCTGCCAGCACAGCTACCACAGACAATCCTAAGAATGAAGCATTAAAACTGTAGTGTTGCACCAGTTGTCCGCCAAGCGTATTGCTGAGCGCCGCGCCAATGCCGACCATGGTTGCCAGTGCTCCCTGCGCCAGGTTGAAGCGGCCTGTGCCGCGCGTACGGTCGGCAACTACCAGGATAGAAACAACGCCGAAAATACAATTTGCAACCCCATCAAGCACCTGAATGGCTATCAGCGCTGTGGTCACGTGAGTCAATGTATAGAGAACGCCGCGAATAGGCAAAACTCCAAAACCGGCCAGCAACAAGGGTTTCCTGCCGATGGTCCCGGCCTTGCGTCCCACCCATGCCGCAAAAATTGTAATCACCAACTGGGTAACGATTACGCAGGCTGACATAAATGGCGCAGCGGTCCGGGCATTGTTTTTCGATAGCATCTCTCCAAGTTCCGGCAGCATGGCCGCATTGGCCAAGTGAAAAAGAAACGCGGCAATCAGGAACGCAAGCAGCACCTTGTCCTGAACCAGTGTCCCAAGCCGGGACACATTAGCATGATGATCAACCTTGGCTGCTCCTCGAGATCGCGCGTAATCAATGCTGTTTGCATCAATTGCGCTGACGGACAGCAGCGTTGGGATACCAAGTGCGCCAGCAGCCAGAAAAATAATTCGCGGTCCGAATTTATAACTTAATCCCGCCAATAACAGTGCCGTGAAAACGTTACCTGCGGCATTAAAGCTCTGGTTGCGCCCGAACTGGCGGTCAAAACCGCTTTTTCCAACAATGCCCATTGTGATGGCCGCGATTAAAGGAGCAAGAAATGCTCCGGCTACGCCAATCAGAAACTGGGCTGAGCCCACAGCCGCCACACTGGAGCTTGCAGTCAGAATGAGTGACGCGCCCATGAGCACGCCAATCGCGACTGCGAATAATCCTCGTTTGCGGT
>DASRCD010000559.1:0-2452 GCA_035653315.1 Candidatus Angelobacter sp. | reverse complement strand
ACCAAAATGGCCGATCAATCATTACAAAATGCACGTCCGCGCATTCTCAGCGGCATGCGCCCAACCGGCAAGCTGCACTTAGGAAATTACGTTGGTGCGCTGCAGAACTGGGTGAAGCTGCAGAATTCCTACGATTCCTTTTTCTTTGTGGCTGACTGGCACGCACTGACCACAGACTATGACGATACGGCGCGCGTTGCCGATAATACGCTGGAAGTGGTGCTGGACTATCTTGCCGCCGGACTCGACCCGGAAAAGTGCACGATCTTTGTCCAATCGCATGTATTGCAGCATGCGGAACTGCATGTGCTGTTTTCCATGATCACGCCGCTGGGCTGGCTGGAGCGTGTGCCCAGCTACAAAGAACAACAGCAGAATTTATCGAATAAAGACCTGCACATGTATGGCTTCCTGGGGTATCCGTTGCTCCAGGCGGCGGACATTCTGATTTACCGTCCGCGTTTTGTGCCTGTGGGTGAAGACCAGGCCGCACACGTGGAGTTAACCCGTGAGGTGGCGCGCCGCTTCAACAGTTTTTATAACCTTAAAGAAAAGCCGATCTTCCCTGAGCCTGAGGCGCTGCTCACACCAGCTGCCAAGTTGCTGGGCATGGACAAAAGAAAGATGTCCAAGTCTTATGGGAATTCAATCCTGTTGAGCGATGAGGCTGCGACAGTCGAAGAAAAGATCAAAAACAGCGTGACTGACCGGCCCAAGCTGACCGACCATGGAAGTCCTGATCGGTGTCCGGTTGGCAATTTGCACCAGATCTTCAGTGACCGCGAGCGGCTGGAATACATTACGCAGGGCTGCACACAGGCAACGATTCCCTGCACAGAGTGCAAAGGCCTGGCGATTGAAAGCGTGAATGCGCATTTGTCTCCCATCCGGCAGCGCCGGCAGGAGTTAGCGCAACATCCTGAACGGCTGCACAAAATTATTCAGCACGGAGCTGAAAAAGCTAACGCAGCGGCTGAACAAACTCTGACTGCGGTGCGTGAAGCAGTCGGGCTTTTGCGGATTGGCGCGGTTGAAAGCCTGGTGATAAAAGATGAAGGCCCCGGCGCGTTGCGCGTTCCTGAATCAATTGCCAGTGCAACAACAGAAGAAGAGCGCTGGGAATTGCGAACCGCTGGCTGGCTGGAACGGCTCTCGACAACTTATCCGCTGAAAAAAGACCGCCCCCGGACGTTTATTACGCGCAAGGGAAGAAAAGTTGGAATCTATGCGGCGGCGGAGAACAATGGCGAATGGAAATTTTCAGTGGAAGATCGTCCGGTGAATGTTCTTGCGCTTCTGGCAGAAGACAAAGAACATGTTCTGCACGATTACGTACTGCCGCCAAAGGTGGTGCAGGATTCATGGAAGAAGTTTTCCCGCAGCGATAATTCGGTACAGGTGATACTCAGGAAGACGAATAGCGGGTCGTCATTAATATTGCCTGATGGTGAAGAGATTTCAATTCAACAATACAAGGGCGATACCAGCGCGCTGCAATAATCGTGAGACTCTCTGATGCAGGCAATAGTAAGGGAAAATATCCCTCGGGGTCCTTCGGCGAGCGCTCGCTCTTCGATTGCTTGCTCAGGAGGACAGGCAGGGAGTGTGGTTAGATCAGAAAAAAGACCCTGTAATCCACAGCTTCGATTTCGGCAAGAGCAGCCAATAACATTTAGAATTGAGAATGCACATATTCTCTGTGCTGATACACATTTTTCAAGCGCTAATGAGGGAATGAAAACTTCTATTTCCAATACCTCAGTGCTTCAAAGATTTTGTTTCAAGATTTGAATGGCAGAAACTTCACAATCCGCCAAGCCGAACGCGAGCGAGTTCCCTTTTGCTGTAAGCGTGGGGCATGTCTACGATGGCCCGCTCGATCTGCTGCTGGATCTTGTGCGCAAGCAGGACATCGACATTTACGACATTCCCATTGCCAAGATTACGGCGCAATACCTGGCGTACGTGGAGAGCCTGAAGCAACTGGATGTGGACATTGCGGCGGAGTTCATCTACATGGCTTCCCTGCTGATTCACATCAAGAGCAAAATGCTTTTGCCGCGCGATCCGGATGCGCCTGCAAGCGAGCAGGAAGATCCGCGCGAAGAACTGGTGCAACGCCTGCTGGAACATGAGAAATTCAAGAACGCCGCGCAGATGCTGATGCAGAAACAGCAGATTGAAGAAGCCGTGGTCAGCAATCCGGCAATGAAGGAGTTCAGGGACGCTGAAGGCACTGAGCCGGAACTGGCGGCGGATGTGGTTGACCTGGTACGCACATTTCAGGAAATTTTAGACCGGGCCAGAGAGCGCCCCGTGCTGCAAGTGAATGAAGAGACGGTAACGGTAGGGCAGATGATTGAGTTTTTCCGCCGCCGGCTGCTGATGGAAGACCGCCCGATACGGCTGAAGAGGCTGCTGCAACACATCACTTCGCGGCATGCGCTCATCT
>DASRCD010000558.1:0-3675 GCA_035653315.1 Candidatus Angelobacter sp. | reverse complement strand
CTGCCTAGTAGTGCGAGCCTGCTGTTGCGTACTGCGCCATTCCGTTGCGACTGTCACGACCCTTTTGGTCTTCCCCGTTCCGCTGGCTATGGCGCGCATCGCGTTGCGCCATCATGTTTTCCAGCACAAAGCGGTCCATGGCTTCCAGCATGGAGCGTGACATCTTGGACATCTGCTCGGCTGAAGCTGCCAGTTCCGTGGAACCAGAGGAAGAGCGCTGCACCAGCTCACGCATCTTTTCCATAGCGCGGACAACAGCCTGCGCTCCTGAAGCCTGCTCTTCCACGGATGAGTTGATCTCATGCGTGATTTCATTCAAGCGCGTGGTGGCTTTGGCAATCTGCGATGATCCATGCGATTGCTCATTCGTTGCCGCGCCGATTTCCTGCGCGAATTTATAGACCTCTGAAACCACGCTGGATATTTTCTTCAGCGCGCCGCTCAGGTCGCCGCCCAGAGTAATGCCTTCATTCACAATGCTGGTGGACTTTTCCATATTGTCCACGGCCTTGCGGGCTTCTTTCTGGATGCTCTGGATCAGCTCTGAAATCTCGCGCGTGGATTGCGCCGATTTTTCCGCGAGCTTACGCACTTCATCCGCCACCACGGCAAAGCCCAGGCCATGTTCACCGGCGCGGGCAGCTTCAATGGCGGCGTTCAGGGCCAGCAGGTTGGTTTGCTCGGCCAGATCGTCAATTACTTCAATGATCTTGCCAATATCATCCGCGCGCTGGCCGAGGGCCGAAATAATTTCCGCCGAGGACCCAATGGCGGCATTGATGCGGCTCAAACCATCGGTAGCTTTTTCCATGGTGTTGATGCCGTTGTGTACTTCATCGCGCGAGCGCTGTGAAATATCCAGCAGCACTTTTGCTGTATCCGCCACGCGCTGAATGGAAGCCACCATTTCATCAATGGAGGCCGAGGTTTCGCTTACGTTGGAAGCCTGCATCTGCGTGCTCTTGACCATGTTCTGCACGTTGATGCTCATTTCATGCATGGTGCTGGTCACTTCATCAATGGCTGAGGCGGCCTGCACGCTGATTTTGGCGGATTCGTCAGACGCGGATGCGACCTGATTGGAGCCGCTGGCAACCTGCGCCGCGCTATCGCGAACATTTTTCACCAGGTTGCGCAGACCTAGCGTCATCTCGCGGAAGGCTTTGCCCAGGGTATCGCGCGATGACCGTGGATTGATTTCCACCGAAAGATCGCCGCCGGCAATCGCTTCAGAAATGCCCGCCATCTCGCGCAGATAAAGCACCATATTGTTAAAGGTCCGCGCCAATTGCGCTACTTCATCTTCACCCGTGATCTTTACTTCTTGTTCCAGGTCTCCAGTATCGCCAATTTGGGCGGCAACCGTGATCAATTGCGAAAGCGGCACAGTAATGGATTTAGCTACGCGCCATGAGATTGTTCCGGCCAGGGCGATCACCATAAACAGCCCGCCTAGGGTCACAACCGTAATAAGCGTAGCGGCCGTGCTGTCAGACGACTCTGCTTCAGCATTGGCTTTTCTGGTAATCGCCTGTAACTGCTGCATTGGCAGATCTTCCCGCTGTTTTTGCTCCGGAGTAGGGGTAGCCTGCAGGTAGGCAATTTGCAATTCCGCCACTGTGGCACTGCCAGTATCCACTTGGCGGCGTTTTTCCATTAGCGGGGCCGCGAACGTTCTGCCCCATTCCCGTTCCACTTCGCCCAATTGATCCAGAAGCTGGCGCGCCTGATTGGAATCATCTCCCAGCGTGGCCCAGTTTTCTTTAATCTCAGTGATCAGGGTTTCCACTTCACCCTGGCCATGGGTCAAAGCATCCGCTTCACGCCGGTCACCATTGAGCAGGAAGTTGCGTAGAAAAAGACGGTTCTCACTTCTTGCCCTGTCCAGCCTGGAGAGGCTTTCCACGATCGTGATGGACTTCTTATACATGGCCCTGGTGGTCTGCTCATGCCGGGCTGCCGCCCAGTTCACCAGGAACGCCACCAACACGATCACCATGATCATGCCAAAGCCCATATAGAGCTTGCCGCCAATGCTTTTGTTCATATACATGTTTCGAACCTTTAAACAGGCCGGTCTCTTTCTTGCCGGCTCGTAGTCTCGGATTTACCCTGGCGCCTTCTGAAATCCTCAAGATCACGCTGCCGGATTCATCTGCATTCAAAAATACTGTCCGGCAGAGACAGAGAATGACTTGCGAGTAAGTGCAATGTCATGGCCACGCTCTGGAAGGTGTAGTACTTTCGATATCCAATCCCAAGATTTGCCAATAAAATCAGTGATTTAAATTATGCTTAAAGGCTGAAAGATTGTGTTTGGAGAGCGCCGAAACCTAAGAAATGTCTCATGTGCGCGTGTCTAATCTCAGGGTGAGACGGTTTTAAGGTCCTTCGCAGTGTTGCCCTTATGGTGCCGAAAGGGTTATTCCTTATTGACTCAAAATGAGATTCCAGAGTACCTTCAGGCTGCTTCCTCAAACTCTGAGACAGAATGAAGACAAAACCGCAGCTCCGGCAGCTTCGCTCCAAACCACCAGCCCGATCAGCGATCGCGGCTGACAAGATTCTTGAGGCATGTGCCGGAATTGCCGCTCTGTGCATAGAACCTGACGCATTGCGAAACCATATTGCGCAATCCACCCGGGATTTATTGAAAGCTGGTGTAGCAAACATACTGCTGCGCAATGGAAACAATTACGTTCCCGGCCCAATAGCCGCATCGAGTGAAGACCACCGGGGAAATGAAGCGCTGCTTGGTCACGCGTGTTCCTTTGCCATAAAGGCAATTGAGCAGAAGAAGATGCTGGATTTCCGCTTCTCATATCGCGCTGATGCGGGAGAGGCGATTTATCACGGATTGGCTGCCCCGCTTATCACGGCGCAAAGCACCGCTGTGCTTCTGGTCATAAGAAAAGCCGTATTTACTCCCAGTGACGTGGCTGCTTTTCATGCGCTTGGCAACGTGTCTCAGTTAGCGCTGAACAATGCAGAACTTGCCGCTCTTCATTCTGTACAGAAGAAAGAGATGGATGATCTCCTGGAGATTTCTGCCGAACTGGGTGCAACCTCAAAGCTGGAAATCTTCCTGCCCAGATTTCTTGCTCGCGGAGCAAGCTTTCTCGGCTTTTCCCGTGCCTTTATTGCATTAGTGGAAGGCGATCAGTGCCACCTGCGCTGGGGGCTGAAGAACGGCATTACCAATTCGCTGGATATTGATGTAACCGCAGTTGGCAGCCGCGCGCTGGAGAGCCGTACCCCGCAAGTTTGTGAAGACTTGAATCAACTCTCCAGCCCTGAGAAGGCACAGCTTCTTCGCTGGGAGCCGGGGCTCAAGCAATATCTTGGTGTGCCTTTGATCACGGGTGATGGCCGTCCGCTTGGCCTGCTGGGTCTATTTGACAAGAAAACCAATACCCGGATTACTCCGGATGATGTCCGCCGTGCCCGGGTTCTGGGCGCTGAATTGATCGTGGCGCTTGAGGCCGCGCATAACCTAGCGCTTTCCGGCCAGCACAAAAAACGCACTGAAGACCTGATGGAAATGGCGCTTGATCTGGGCTCAGCCCTGCGGCTGCCGGATTTTGTAAAGAACTTTACCGAGCGTGTCGCCGGGATGATAGGCGCAAAATCTGCGATTCTGGCGCTGGCACAAGGCAATAAAGTGGAAAGCGTTGG
>DASRCD010000557.1:0-7999 GCA_035653315.1 Candidatus Angelobacter sp. | reverse complement strand
CCCGTCTGGATATCGGCCATAAAAAAGTTGGTCCACTCCAGGGCCGGGCACCGCGATACGGTACTCTTGCTGGCGTTTTTAATTTCCTGTTGGGCCATTTATTTCTCGCGGCTGGAGAGGTAGTCACCCCCCATAGGATTCAGGGGTTTAGACCTCAAAAATGCGGTAGGGCTTACCGCCATCGCCGTTCATTACCAGATTGAGCGCCACATTGTGGACGGGAACTCCACCAATTGTTTTGCCGTCAGGTTTGCCATGGTGCGCATGACCATGGACTGCGAGGATTGCCTGGTGCCGGTCAATGACTTCAGAGAGTCGTGAGCTTCCGAGATATGGCCAGATTTCCTGGCGTTCACCTTCCACTGTTTCACAAATTGGTGCGTAATGCGTAACGATCACAATCTTCGGGGAACGCAGCATGGTCAAAGCACGTTCCAGCTTGAGCGTTTCATCCAGGCCGGCTTGAACAAACGCCTTTACTTCTTTTTCTCCAAAGGCTGTCAGCATGCCCTTGCCAAAGCCGCCAAGAAATCCTTTAGTTCCGGCAAAGCCCACGCCATCCCGCTCGTAACTGCTGCCATCCAGGACCTTGATGCCCTCCGTGGTCATCATTTTCATCAGTTCTTCTTCCTGGCCGCTTTCATAATCGTGGTTGCCCAGCACGGCGATAATGGGAATGCGCAAACGCACCAGCGCATTCAGCAGCGAATGCATTTCATCCGGTTTGCCGTAATTGGTCAGGTCGCCGGCAATCACCAGCACGTCAGCTTCATCGCGGACGTGGGACAGCGGTTCGCGAATGCGATCATAATTCTGCGGGGTGAAATGAATATCCGCTGTGGCTGCAATTTTCATAGCTCGATCATTGAAAGTATTGCCGCGTTCATACGCTCAGGCTGCCTCATCAGCCTGCCGTTGAACTTTGGTAGCTTTGTCCCGCTGCTCTTCCAGGATGTCGCGTTTGCCCCATTCGTTAACGTCAATGGCGAACATCTTGTCATCAATCAGGCTGCCGCGGAAATCAATGCCTTTATTCGGGTGCGCCAGCTCTACTTTGAAGCGCTCCAGCAGTTCATCCCATATTTCCCTGGGCACGTAATCTGAATTTGCCGGATAAATGTAGTGATAAAGCACCAGGCTCCAGAACAGCATCTCCCAGTGCTCGCCCATTAAGCTCATCAGCCGATGCCAATCGAATTTGCCCTTGGTCCCGAAAATCACGTGGCAAATGTCCGCGCCATCAAAACGTTCGCGCCGTGTCACGAATATCTTGGAAGCAATCAGCTCTTCCGGCGCCAGCACGCGTACGGACAAATCAAATACAGTGGACCTGCTGGCATGCCGTATCCATGAATAATCCACGCGCAGCACGGCATTGCTCATGCCCGTAATCAGGTCAACAAAAAAGTCTCCCCGCCGCGCTTTCGCCAGCCATACTGGATCGAGGATCTCGGTTTCAAATCCATCTTTTTCCAGTAATTGCAGGGCCCGACTCACTTCTTCCGCGGGCAGAAACAAGTCCAGATCTTTGGTGTCACGCCAGATACCTGTGTGCTCATGCAGCGCGAACGCCCCGGAAATCACAAAGGGCACATTGTTCTTTTCCAAGAGCTGGATCACTTCCCGAAAAAGCGATTCCTGCTGCTTGCAAAAGACCGGAGGTGTTGACGAGCTTACCGGCAGCGGTTTTTCCTGTTCCCCTGGCATCACCCGTTAGATGTTGAAATCAAGCACGTATGTTGTTGAACTTAACTAAAAATTGCAAAGCAGGATTACAAAACTGCATACTGGGTGCCATTGAGCATCTAAGTATGTTGCGGGAAGGGGAACATGGCTAAACAGGAAAACGTGGTCGAGGTGGAAGGCCGGCAAATCAAGCTGAAGAACCTTGACAAGGTTCTTTATCCCAAGGCTGGTTTCACCAAAGGGCAGTTGATTGACTATTACATCAAAGTCGCTCCTGTGCTGCTGCCCCATCTTGCTGACCGTCCGCTTACGCTCAAACGCTATCCTGAGGGTGTGGATGGAATGTTCTTCTATGAGAAGAACTGCCCCAAGTACCGCCCGGATTGGCTTAAAACCGCAAAAGTATGGAGTGAAGGCAACAACAGGTTTATGTATTACTGCGTGGTGGATGGCATTGCCTCCATGGTCTGGCTGGCGAATCTGGCTGACCTGGAACTGCATACCTCGCTTTCCCGCGCACCTGAAATGCAGAGACCCACAGTCATCGCTTTTGATCTTGATCCCGGCCCGCCGGCGAATATTGTGCAATGCTGCAAAGTTGGAATCTGGGTGCGGGACATCTTCGCGCAATTTGGACTGCAATCTTTTCCCAAGACCTCAGGATCGAAAGGTCTTCAGGTTTACATTCCACTGAACACCGCCGTTACTTACGATGAGACCAAGCCTTTTGCCAAAGCCATTGCGCAGCTTTTGGAAGAACAATATCCAGACCAGGTAGTCTCAGACATGAAGAAAGCATTGCGGAACAATAAAGTCCTTGTGGACTGGAGTCAGAATGACCAGCACAAGACCACGGTTTGCGTGTATTCCCCGCGTGCCAAGGAACGGCCAACCGTCTCCACGCCGGTTACATGGAAGGAAGTTGAAGAGTGCATGAAGAAAGGTGACCCTGATTTGCTCGTGTTTACCACTGACCAGCTTTTGCAACGGGTGGAAAAAATGGGCGATCTTTTTGAGCCCGTGCTCAACCTCAAACAGAAATTGCCATCAGTGGAAACTCTTTTAGGTCAGTCTTCAAACGCAAGCGAAACACCAGTAAAGGTGAAGAGTATTTCTAAAGCTCGAACCAAGAAGAAAACCGCTACAGCGCAGAAGCGCAAATCATCCATGCGGCAAAGCTCAGCCCAGCGATAAAGCCAACCCTGCGTTATCTATCAAATTCAGCACGTGCAATAACGCATCCTATCGCGATGCAAGTCATGGTTACCTAAGGGAACTATGGTTTTGGCTGCAAGCGTATTTGAAGCTTGGCCTTGTTTCCGTCAAAAACATACTGCATTCCTGGCCAGAGCAGCATCAAAATTAACCGAGTATGGGTGACCAGGGATTTAATCTCGCTGCTCGTCTTCGCGGTTTGACTGCGGAAATGCGTATTCTTGAACGCGATCTTCAGGCAATGGATTTTTCTGACTTTTCCGCCCTTCATGACTTTCGCCAGGTAATTGACGATCTGCGCATGACGGCGTGGACAGTCAGCGAGTTGCAAAAAGCCAAAGAAGGGCGCAAGGAAGCGCTGGCGGCCTTTCTTGCCGCTGAAAGAATTCGCCGCTTCGCCCAGATGATTAAAGATCTATCTCTGGACCTTGAGCATCAGCAGGTCACATGGGAAACAGCCGGTATTCAGACATTATTTGATTCTGTGAACACCCTCCAATCCCGCCTTGATCGTCTGATCCGGGAACACCGCGCGAACTTTCGCACACTGAAGGATGAAAAAAGCAAATAGAAATCTGCGGAAACAAATCCGCCGCGCATCGCTAAGCAGCGTTATTTGGATGGCTTGCTCTTTTTGTCTTTCAAATTAAATGCAGGGCTGCATTTATGCGCCTGTTCGGCTGATTTCAACACCTCAGGCCGTGGGCTGGCCCCCACAAAGCTGTGACATTGCTTGCAGTATGAGGCCACGATAGACCTGTTCGCAGGCATTTTTGAATGCGTGAAGCCCATAGAAGAATTTTGCGGATGAACGTGGGGCGAGCATATCTGTAAGTTGCCCGCCCTAGCAAGAACTATTTTGGAACCATAAAATTCCCTGCTAATTTACGCAGGTACTGCCTCAACAACGCAAAGAGGAGATTTGGTTGGCACTATGCGAGTCAACCGCAATCCGGCTGCGGCAAATAATTTGCGGAACTCATCTTCCGTTCGTTCGCGGCCGCCAGGAAGCAGCATCATCTCCAGATCCAAAAATTTTCCAAATTCGGGTGCATTGCCCGCGGTAATAACAGATTCCAGCAGCAGGACTTTAGCCCCGGATCTGCCCGCCAAGGCTTTGCTGCAATTCTTGAGAATCGTAATACATCTGGCATCCTCCCAATCATGAATGATGTGTTTCATCAGGATTGCATCCGCTCCGGTTTGTGGAATTTCGGCAAAGATATCTACGCACAGGAATTCGCATCGATGCGCCAGGGCCTGGTTCTCCGGTAATTGTTTCGCACCCTGGACAACATGGTCCATATCAATCACTGTTCCGCGCATGTTGGGATATTGATGCAAAATGGCCCGCAGCAAAGCCCCATGCCCTCCGCCTACGTCAAGCAGATTGCCGATGCCGGAGAAGTCGTAAGCTTCAAGCACGGCGGGAATGACCATTCCGCTGAAGTAAGTCATGGCATTGTTAAAAATCTCTGAGTGCTCGGGAGCAGTGGGGAAGTACTCGAAAACAGGCTTGCCCATTAGGTGATTAAAGGCTATTTCACCGGTCTTGACCGAATGCAGCATCTCCGCATACACCCGGAGGTGCATCGGATCGCTGAGCCAGGTAACCATTGGAAGAGTCGATCCATTTACATCAGAGCGGAGCGTTTCTGCTGCTGGTGTAAGGGTGAATACTCTGGCGGAAGTTTCAGCAAACACTCCCACACTGGCAAGCGCGCGTAAAACTCGATAAAGCCGGTCCTCATCTGTATGGGTGGCATTGGCCAGATCGGAGACAGATCTGGGGCCTGCGCTCAGCAGATCAGCGATGCCTAATTTAGCAGCGACGTAAACCGAGATGGAAGCCATATAGCCGGTAGCAAGTTGCATGACGTGCTCTGCCGGGGTGGGTTGTTGAGACACAACGGGCGTAACCGTAGCGGATGCAGGCATGAAGATTTCTCCTGGGGCTTACAAGGGGTTTGCTTTTTTATACACGATTTCTGCGGGAGCAGAGTTCCTTTTTGTGCGCAGGAATAATCTTTTTTATTTGATTCAGCCTTGTGAAACTGCGTGGATCGGAACATGGTCGGAAGTGGATGAGTTGCCCTGGATAAGGCTGTTCAGCGCAGCAGTTACGCCGCCGGATTTATGCGGAACCTTAGCAAGATTAAGTCCCATCTCCACTCCGCTGAGTGTTCCCGCAAGCATCAGATCGTTGAAATGGCCCAAATGTCCAATGCGAAATACTTTCCCCGCCAGCTTTGAAAGACCAGTGCCCAGGGACATATCAAAGTTTTCTAAAATGATTTCACGCAGACGGTCAGCATCGTGGCCTTGCGGCATCAGCACGGCAGTCAACGAACTGGAATATTCGCTTGGCTCTTCGCACCATACTTCCAAGCCCCATGCCTTTACGGCGGCACGGGTCGCTTCCGCATGGCGGTCATGCCGCCGAAATACATTTTCCAGCCCTTCTTCATGCAGCATTATCAGTGCTTCCCGCAGTCCCCAAAGCAGGTTAGTGGCGGGGGTGTAAGGAAAAAATCCGGCGCGGTTGGGCTTAAGCATCTCCTGCCAGTCCCAGTAATAGCGATGCATTTTCGCCGACTTGTTGGCTGCCAGCGCCTTCTCTGAAATGGCATTAAAGCTTAGTCCTGGCGGAAGCATCAGGCCTTTTTGCGACCCGCCTACAGTTACATCAACGCCCCATTCGTCCTGCCGGTAATCCATAGATGCAAGCGAGGAAATCGTATCCACCATCAAAAGCGCCGGATGCCCGGCTCTATCCATAGCTTTGCGGATCTCGCCGATTCGGCTCACCGCTCCAGTGGAAGTTTCATTATGTACCACCATCACCGCTTTAATTGCATGCGTTTTATCTTCTTTCAAACGCTGCTCTGCATCGGCAGGCTGCGCGCCGCGACGCCAGTTTCCCGGTACATAGTCCACTTGCAGGCCGTGTCGAACAGCAATATCTCGCCATAGATTAGAGAAGTGTCCTGTCTCAAACATCAGCACGCGATCACCCGGCGAGAGCGTATTCACAATCGCCGCTTCCCATGCGCCTGAGCCGGAGCTCGGATAAATAATCACCTGGCCGGTGGTCTTGAAAATAGACTTGATTCCTTCCAATACCTCAGCGCCCAATTCGGCAAACTCCGGCCCGCGATGATCAATCACTGGGCGGTCCATGGCGCGCAGAACGCGGTCAGGAACGTTGGTGGGTCCGGGAATCTGTAGGAAATGGCGGCCTGTATGGATCGTCATGGATGTCGCTCCGCTCCTGCTTGGATAGTTATTTATACGAAGCAATTTTACCGCGCCCAGATGCGAGCCGTCCGGAGCACAATGCTTTTACAAATCAAAAGCTGCAATTATCCGCGCTCATCCGTGTCGATCCGCGGTAAGTTCCGGTCTTGTGCTTGGCCGATCCGTCATCCGTGTAAATCAGTGGTAAGTTTTTGTTGTAGTCTTTAAAGCCTTTCCACAACCCTTTGCAACTCTTTCGCAATTGCCTCTGGATCTGCCGTAGGCTCAAATTGAATTGGATCGCCAATCTTCACCTGAATTGCGTGCGGCGGGGCGTAATGCTTTTTCGCAATCTTGAATGGAAACAGCCCGTCAATGCGCATGGGAATAATCGGCAAATTGAGCTGCGTCGCCAGAAGCCCAATCCCACTGCGAAATGGTGACATCTCTCCCGTTTCCGTGCGCCGCCCTTCCGGAAAAATCACCACATTATAGCCGTGGTCGGCCAGCTCACCGGCATAGCGGAAGCTTTCCCGGTATTTTGCCCGTTGCGGTAAAGAGAAAACGTTAAACAGCGCCGCAATCAGCACATATTGCAACTGCTCCCACCACCGCCTCAGGAAGAGCCAGTTTTCCGGTGGATGGCGCATGCTCCTGAGCTGCTCCCCCTGCATTGCTACTCCCAACCTGTTGCGCAGATGCATGGGCAGCGCTGCCATCAAAAATCCAATATCAATTTGTGTAATGTGATTGGAGATGATCAGTGCGGGCCCCTGAAAGCTCTTTAACCGTTCTCGCCCAATTACTTTAGGTCTTGCCATCATGAGGATGTAAGGCAGAGTGATCGCGTGGTAAACCAGCACACGTATCCAGCGGACAATCCAGCTTTGCGCCCAGCGGGAATATGGGTAATCGGCTTTCTTCGGTTCCGGCGCTGACTTTTTCAGCAGGTTTTCCAGGTCTGCCACAGTATTTACTTTTGAGAACTCCCGATCGCCCAAATCAATCTGATAGCGATTCTCAATGGCTGCCATCAACTCCACGCGTTCCAGCGAACTCAGGTTTAAGTCGTCTTGCAAATGAGCGCCCGGCTTGAGTTCAGCCGATTTTCCGGAAACGCTTTGAATCAATTGCTGCAGCATTCCAGAAGAGACGGCTGCCCCATCCTTATGCGTTTGTTGTGAAAGGGTGGGATCACCACCATTGAGTTTTGCTTCTGCGGCACGGCGAATTATCTCAAGCTTCGGCTTCTGCGTTGACGTGCGCGGAAAATCTTCATCCGGCCAGACAAACCACTGGCGTATTTTTTGAAAATCAGCCAGTGTCTGGTTCGCGCCCGCAACCGCGCTGCTGGCGGAATCGCCATTCTTCATCAGCAAGACTGCGCATGCTTCAGCATTGCCGCCCTTTGCCACGCCCACCACTACGCAATCGTGCACCTGCGGCTGTTTGCGCAGGGCCTGCTCCAGGTCTTCCGGATAAACTTTAAGCCCCGCGCCTGTCACAATCACATTTTTACTTCGCCCTTTGAAGTAAAGATTGCCTTCTTCATCCAGAGCGCCAAGATCGCCGGTACGAAACCACCCTTCCTCGCCGGTAACAGGTTTCAACTCTTTGCCCTGCCAGTATTGCCGCGCAACGTTTTCTCCGCGCACCAGTATCTCGCCAGTTTCGGGATCGAGCTTCATTTCGCGTCCTGGCAGCACTTTGCCAATCGACCTGCGGCCCACTTTGAACGGGTGATTCAGACTGATGAGTGAACTGGTTTCCGTTAAGCCATAACCCTGCACCACCACATATCCCAAACGCCGCCAGAACTCTTCTGTATTTTGGTCCAGAGCCGCGCCGCCGGAAATAATGG
>DASRCD010000556.1:0-13106 GCA_035653315.1 Candidatus Angelobacter sp. | reverse complement strand
CGGTAATCTTTGTGTTCTTGACCAAAGCCAAGTCCATATTTGTGAATCCGGGCCCATATACGCTGTTGCGACCCACATTGCCAAATGTCAGAGTACCGGGGACGCAAGTTGGCGTTGCAGTCTGGGTTGCCACAGTCAATGTACAAGGAACCGACAACACGCCGGGGTTGGATATCCATTGTCCTAACGGGTTGCCGCTGGTATGAATTGGTCCGCTGGCATTGAGAGTTATCGTGTTGGCTACACCATTAAAACTGGACGAGTTGAATGCAACCAGGTTAAACGGGTTACCGGTCTGCCAGGTTACGACAGGCGCGATTTCCCAACCACTGACCAAACGATTGCCCTTGAAAGGCAGATCATAGATGGCGTTTGCAACAAAACGATGACGGGCGTCAAAGTCGGAGTTGCCACGGCTCAGGAAGATGTCATTGCTGTTTTGGGCTTGAATGCCGGCGACATTTCGCGAAACATCATCGATTGAATGCGACAAGGTATACGAAGCATTAAGTTGCAATCCGTTCGTGACCTTTTGTGTGTATGTTGCCCAGAGCGCATTGTAAATTGAATTGCTATCGCTCTCGCGCTCAGTGATGGAAGCCGACAATGGTACGTTTGGCAAGAACGGGCTGTTTGGCGACAATCTCTGGAATGGCAAGTTGGTATTCGTTGCGCCGGTTCCAACCTGACCTAAGACCGCCGTCTGGTTTGCGTTGATATCATTTTCAAGATGTGTTCCCTTATTTCCAAAATAACCAATCATCACGGATGAACTGCGTGTCAGCTGCTGCTGGATATTCAGGTTCCACGATTGAACATCGGCATTTTTGAAGTTAGGATTCACAAAAGTGGGAGCAACGCTGCTGGGCGTGCCATTAAATAGTGCCGGTAACGCAGCAAACGTTTGCGGGGCCGCGATGCTGATTGGCAGTGCAAACGGCGGATTGGAGGTAAGGCCGGTTACAACCCCTGTAATCGGCTGGTCGACCTGGTAAGCATAGCCGGAACGCAGTACAGTTTTGCCGTTATGAAAGACATCCCAGGCAAAACCAACGCGCGGCTGGAAGTTTTTATTTTGCTGAGCATAGGGCGCAGTTGTGGGTACAAGGGTGCTGCCAAAGGCGCCGCCCGGCACAAAGTTTACAAAACGGTCTTCGCCTTCTGACGGTGTCATGTTCCATGCATAGCGCAGGCCAAGTTCCAGGGTTAGATATGGCTTGAATTTGAAGCTGTCCATGGCATAGAAATCAAGCGCATTTTCATTGATGCGGTTGGCTACGTTTCCAATTGTTCTAGCGGAAGAATCCACTTGGCCATTGATGAAATCAGTTACGCTATTGAAGACCAGTTGGCCGGGATCCCCATTGAAGTTTGAATTTTTGAAATCACGAAACTCTGTCCCAAATTTCAGCGAGTGCCGTCCCACAACATAGCTAAAATTATCAGCAAGTACTGCTGTGGTATCGCCACGTCCCTGTGGAAATGCCCTTTCATCGCCCAACGTGGGACCACCGTTAATTGAAATGGTAGGCATGAATGTTTCATTCGGTCCCAAAGTTGTCCCCAGCCCTAAACTATTGGGGTCTGTGAGATTGTTCGGAGTGAAAGTGATGAGAATGCGATTTACGCCGACATTGATTTCATTCACCATAGCGGAACTGAATACATGCGATTCGCCAAGGGTAAATACCTGGCGTTTGCCTTCACGTGTATCACCAAAGCCGGGGATGGTTGCGCCCTGCGTCGGTTCCTGGCGAAGATCATGCTGATAAACATAGTAGCCGTGCAGCCGGTCCGCATCTGAGAAATTGTGCTGAATGTCAATCGTGCCCTGATCAATATTCACCGGCGCTGTAGCCGAGCCCAGAAATGCGGGCGAACCGGCGATGGTACCGTTCGCTGCGGGAATTAAGCCGGCAATTGCTTTTACGGTAGGGTTCGGACTCGCGGCAATCTGTGTGAGTTGGGCAGGCGTAAATACCAACGAGCTGGTCGTAAGCCCCTGACGATGACGCTCTCCTTCATAGGTAGCAAAGAAAAATGTTTTGTCCTTGAAGATTGGACCGCCAAAATCGCCGCCAAATTGATTACGTTTGAAAGGACTTTGCGCGATCGGTGCGCCAGCGCTGCTGAATTTAGGATTGAAAGCATTACGTGCATCGAAAACATTGTTCCTCACGTAATCATATAACTCGCCGTGGTACTGATTCGTACCTGAACGCGAAGCAATTGTCACAATTGCACCGGCATTTCTTCCATATTCCGCACTGTAGGTGGAATTATCAACTTTAAATTCGGAGACAGTATTGATGGTGGGCTGGAACGTAACCTGGTTCTGCGCCATGTCATTCAGGTTGATGCCGTTGACCATCCAGTTCACGGCGTCTTCACGCATTCCGGCAGTGTTCACGGCAAAAGCGCCCTGGCCACGCAATGGAGCGGTAAGAAAACCATTTTGTGGAGCCGTGACAGTTCCTGGGATCAATAAAGCAAGATCAACAAAGTGACGGCCGTTTAATGGAATCTCTTGAACTGTGCGCTGATTGATGGTTGCTCCCACTGTCATGGTAGTGGCTTCAACCAGAGGCGCTGAGCCTTCAACGGTAACCACTTCAGAAGTGCTCGCCACTTTCAAACCAAAATTCTGCACTACGTTATTGCTGATCTGGATCACCACATCTTTCGCCAATTGAGTTTCAAAGCCATTCATCTCAACCTGAACTGTGTAGTTTCCAGGCTGCAATGCATCTACTTCATAAGTACCGGTGGGGCTGGTTTGGGCCGTTCTCTCGATTCCGAAAGCAGGATTTTTGACTGTAATCTTTGCGCCAACAACGGCGGCTCCATTTTGATCAGTGACAGTGCCTAAAATTTTTGCGGTGGTTTGGGCAAATGCAGTTGCGGCCAAGGCTAGAAAAAGCAGCGGCAGCAGCCATGGGGAAAAGGCTACTTTTCTTAACATCTTAATCTTCCTCCTAAGGAAACGCAGTGTATGCACGAAAAAATGAAGGCTTACAGTAGATGAATCCAGCGAATACAGGTGGCTTGACTTTATAAATTACAGAGCTATGCGAATCTAAATCTTAAATTCTTTGGTGCATTCAAAGTTCCAATTCTGGGAGGAGATCAACTAATTGATAAAGAAACGTTTAGCTGCCAAGGTATGCCAGTAGCTACCAGAATTCGTATGGGAATGATTTTTTTGATACTGAATTTGGGAACTCTCATTTTTATTCATGCTTATTTTCCGGACAAAGCTTGGGACTGTTTACAAGCTTTCTAGATTCACTATTGAAAGACGGGAATGGAAGTAGCGTGAAGAAATGAATGGGAACAAAAACAAGCTCTTCAGTTGTTGAAGAGCTTGTTTCAAAATGGGAATGACGATTTTCAGTCTTTGAAGATTATCGCGGCCCATCCGCAGTTGTCGGGGGAATTGGTAATTTCTGGCTGGTGGCACGCGGTCTAATGTCATTCTCTGCTGTGGCAGGTTCGGGATGCGCGATGTCAATCGTTAAAGAGCGTTGCAAAACCATTTCCAGTGAAGTTCCCTGCTCAATCCTGACGTCTTGCCCGCGGGTGAATAAAACCTGCCCCAATCCCACCGCCGCTCCTGCTAATCCGCCAATGCCCGCTCCCGTTGCGGAACGTGAAGCTACTGCCCCAACCACCGCGCCGGTAGCGCCGGTCTTAGCAACCGTGCCCGCATCTTTTGCCTTCTGGCCATTTGACTGGACGGTCCCTTCCTTGTCTGTGACGGTATGGTTCTGGGCTCCGGGTTCGTTATCAAGAGCACCGGGCAGATCAATGGTGTAACCGTTGGGGAAGATCAGCGTGGTGAAATGAAACAGGATTTCAGCGCGGCCTTTGATTCGTCCTGCGCGTTTTACCTCTGCAATCTGGCCTTTCACATAAGTTCCGGCGGGGATGACGGCGATATTGTTCATGGTTACCGGAAAGCTGGTCTGGCAGTAAACTCCATCGCCAACGTGCGCGCTTTTGGTGTCAATCGGGCTCTTTAACTGCAATAAGACCTGCGTGCCGGCAGGGACGGTCAGTTGCTTGATCGCTGAATCAGCACTTGCATTGGCTGCGAGCGGCGGGGTAGTGGGAGTTTGCGCACAAAGTCCAACAGTTGCCAGAAGCAGGAAGCAGAATAAATTGCGCATCAGAGCACCTCTCAAACTAGATCGATTCCCGTGCGTAAAACCGCATACGAATAAAACTTATTTACAAATTCTTACCTGAGACATTTCGGCAATGATCGCTTCGGCTGCCGCTACGGGGTCAGCCGCGTGAGTGATCGGCCTTCCAACAACTATGTGCGTAGCGCCATTGCTGATGGCCTGGGCAGGCGTGGCGATTCGCTGTTGGTCCTGGGTTTCGGCGCCTGCTGGACGTATGCCGGGTGTGACAATGGCAAACCCTTCGCCCAAAGTTTTTCTGATCAAAGCGGCTTCACGCGGCGATGTAACAATGCCCTGGCAACCGCAATTGCGCGCCAGCTCGGCCATTCTTATTGCCTGGTCCGCCAAGCGACCGGCGATGCCGGTTTCCTGCATGTCTGTTTCATTCAGGCTGGTCAATACGGTTACGGCCAGCACGGTCAATTTGTTATCTGCGGCTTCCACGGCAGCTTTCAGCATGGCAGATCCGCCACCCGCGTGGACGGTGATCATCTGCACACCAAGATTCACTGCCGCTTTCACGGCATGGCTCACGGTGTTGGGAATGTCATGAAGTTTCAGGTCAAGAAAGATGCGCTTGCCGGCCCCGGTAAGCTGGCGGACAAGCACCGGACCTTCTGAAGTGAAAAGCTGCAGGCCTACTTTATAAAGGCCCGCAGCTTCCCCGATCCGCTGAACCAACTGCTGTGCTTCCGTGGCTTTGGATACATCCAGAGCAACAATAAGGCGTTCCCGCAAGTTCAAGGGTGATGCGGACGAAGATATAGCTCCAGAAACATGAGTGGCCATGTTCCCCAGTATATTCTTTTTCGCTTATTGTGCGTTATAGCCTTGATTGGCCGCCACGTGCTCCGGCTGGATCAGGTCAATCCGGACCCGCTCAACCCCGTCCCGGAAATTGAGCATCCGGGCGGCGCTATAGCTCAGGTCCATGATGCGGTTCCCCACATAAGGGCCGCGATCATTAATGCGGACGACGATCCATTTACCATTTTTCAGGTTGGTGACTTTTACAAAGCTTCCTAAAGGAAGCTGCCGGTGTGCCGCCGTGAATTCGAACATGTCAAAATCTTCACCGCTGGCCGTGGTCTTGCCGTGAAATTGTTTGCCGTACCAGGAAGCATTGCCTACCTGATAGGGTTTGGGTTCAGCTTTAGCAGCTTTTGTGCCTGCCTTAACTGAGGTGGATGCCACGGGGATGGCATTGGTTTTGGATTGAGGCTGTTGGTGGTTTGGTGGAACTGTAGCCGCCCCCACGTTGGCCGCCAGAAACAAGGCCGCCGCCAGAATGGACAGTACTCGGTTCATGCAAACTCCTTAACATCTGGAATCGTGGTACCCCAAAGACGTGGCGCTCACAATTTTATGAATTTGAAGGAGAAAATAGCAATCGCCTTCTGTTCACCTGAACTAAGAGCGTGTCTTTTTTACAACAATTAAAAGGTCTCCTTCATATGGGGAGCTAAGCAACTTACCTTAATAATTGTATCCTACTATCAGATGCTGTCACCCTAAAAGCTGTTGTGCTGGCGTTACTAATGACTTTGACAATAATCCTATTAAATTCAGCAGCTTACATGAATTCATAGCATTTTTAAGCGAAATTTTAGCGAAGTACTTCGTCCCTTATGTCTCATGGACGGGCTTCAGAAAGCTATTCATCCTCATTCAACGCGGTTTAGGGGTATCGGTTCTCTCGCGTCGGGCTGGTCTTCTTTATACTGGTCGACATGAGTTCTGACCGGGAAGTTGAGATCAAATTCAGAATTGGCGACATACAGGCCCTGACCAGCAGGCTCCAATCCGCCAGTTTTCGGCTAGTGACCCCGCGCACCCATGAGATGAACACCCTTTATGACCATCGTGGTGGCGCCTTGCGGGCACGAGGGGCACTGCTACGGCTACGCGAGTACGGAGCCAAATGGACCCTTACCTATAAGGACAAAAATGTGCCGCAGTCCGGGCCGCATAAAGCGCGCCGGGAAATTGAAACCGTGGTGAAAAATGGTCCGGCAACGGCCCAAATGCTGGAAGCCCTGGGCTATGCTCCCAGCTTCCGCTATGAAAAGTTCCGCAGCGAATGGAGTGATTCCGCAGGCCACGTAGTCTTGGACGAAACCCCGGTAGGCAACTTTGGCGAGATCGAGGGCGCCGCCCATTGGATTGACGCCACAGCCCAGAAGCTGGAGATTTCCCGGAAGGACTACATCACCGCATCCTACGCAGAGCTGTTTTTGGAATGGAAGCACCAAACGGGAAGCCACGCGGAAGAGATGACGTTTGCGGCTATAGAGGAATAAACGATTGTGATCGTTGATGTGGTACGCGCGAAGAAGTGATAAGTGGTGTTGGCGCCGAGAAGGACTTCAATTGCGGTGCCGGCGTTTTGAGCGTTTTATGCGTGCTGAAAATCAATAACTTACGTGGCTTCAGATCAGAAGAATTTCAGAAGAAGCTTGAGAAAGCAGGAGGGAATATATCCTGGCTTACTCACTTGACGATGTTCTCGCTGCCATCTAGTTCCGGCTCTCCTGTCTTTGGAGTTCGACAGGCTCGTATGAAACGCGCACCAAGCTCCGATAAGCGGTACATCGACCCCACTTCCTGCCGTTGCTCATCTCTCTTGTCCATCAGATCATATAGTTCGTCGAGCAGCCGGTTGCGAATAATGATGTCGAGACTCAGTCTGAACTGTCGCTCCTGATCGGCGTTCAAGTGCCCTTTAACGCTAGACAGGCTACCAGGATTCGCCTGCGCATATATGCTTTTCAAATGGTAAATATTGAATTGCGGATTGCCCACATTTACAAACTCAGGCCATTCAGCGCGGTACTTAATGCGCTTACGAATTACTTCCTCATAAAGCTCATCGAGGAACTTCACATCCTGTATGCCTAATTCTTTCAGGATAACGGGGAAGACCGGTTCGACACCCGAGCGTCCATCAGTTCCGGCAGCATTTGCAAGCATCGCCGCCCACCGGTCCTGAAGGTCATCGTCTTCTTCAATCGACGCATTCTCGACCACAGGAAAAAGAAGCTTGAATGGCACCCGACCTGCCTCCATTCCCGATTCAGCCAATATTTCTCTCACTCGCCCCAATAACCGCACTCGCCGCTTCAATCGAAACACTTGAACATGGTCTTTGATCGTCAGCCCGATCTCTTCCGCCGCCGGCCCCGCCAGCTTATCCAATAGATCAGCGAACGGCTTCAACGCAGCTTCCACGCCGGCTTTTACGAGTTTGTCTTCATCGGCCATTCAATTTACTCGTTGTGTGCTGCTCGGATTTTCACCAGCTTCCCCGACTTCCGTGCTCCCAAGTAATCGGCTTTCGTGTGATTTTCAAGAATTTGATGGACATTATTTGAAACAAAAAAGGGATGATACGCATTTGTCGCAAAACACCCGACCCGCAATTCGGTCGTAACCTGCCTTCCCACACTCCAGCAAAACAAAACGCCGGGTATATAGCAGAAGTAGCTCTTAAATCCACCAAACGATTTGCGCTCGTGAGGCTCAATAAAACCGATCATCGCCGCCTCGGGAGGAACGATTGTTAGCCATAGTTTCACATGCTCAGGGAATCCGGCTTCTCCCCTGAGATATTTCCGAAGCCTATCCGAATATGGACCGAGATCAATTTTCGGCTTCTTTTTCTCTTTGCTCCAGCTATGAATCGACGCTTTCCAGAGAATCCCTGTCGCGAAATGCGTGAATTGCTCGATCTCGAATCCCGCAACATTCACGCCCTGGTACACTTTTGCACCCCCGTCCTCAAATTGCGGCGTGGCTTTCGACAGGATTTCATACAGCGGAAATGACTTGCGGTCCATTGTTGCAAGCTTCCCAACCGTCCACTTCTCGCCGCCATCATTCAGAACATCTTCGCAGGACTTACACATGATGTAGTCCTGCACCTGGTATGACGTACAGAATGCAACTTTCCTGCTGAATTTCACCGGTTCAAGATCGCCTGACCGGCAATAGTCGTAGATTGCCCGAGGCATAAAGTGACTGCTTACGAGCGTTTTCTGATAAAAACACATCTTGCAAATGCCGACCGGCATATTTCTATTCCTGTGAATTGACGAATCCTGAGTAGATTGTACGACTATATGGAAAGCCCCACCCCACAATGATTCGCTGGCTTTACCACAAAATAAGTTTTATCGAATCTAGTTTCTGCTTGGCGTACTGGACACCCTTCATAACGGTTGTGAGATCGTCACTGGTAAGGGAGCGGATGGGAGCCGTCCCGAACGTTTCCGTGAGTTCCTTCGTGACGTTCTTGAGCTTACGGATCATCCACACGCGAAAGGGGTACACGTATAGCACAAGCGGGCAAAATCAGGCTTGTAGTAATTGAAAATAGGTAGGTTAGTTGGTGCCGAGAGGGGGACTCGAACCCCCACGCCGCTTTTAACAGCTGCGGATTTTAAGTTACACCCGAAACGGAAACAAAGCACTTACGGGTTTTGCCATGACCTACCAGTGAATTGCGATAAGTTGCGACGGCGTATGCAGTTACAAGCGATTCCATCGCAATTGCTGGTAGGACGTGGGGTTTGCTGGTAGGCACAAAATTGGGCACACTCTGTTTACGCTGATAAAACAGTGATCCACTGCCCGGCAGCCACACAAAAGAAAATTGCGGATTTACCAGCCGGTACGGCAAACGCCGCGTTGGCAGCAAGGTTGTTGATCGCGTCGCCGGTTGATGGGAAAACGTTCAAGCTGTTGGTCGCGGCATCATTCCGAACCACAGTGGGTGGCTGCGGGCCGTTGGTAGTGGCACCAAGCAGCACGCTATCGGCTGCGGTCGCGACAGTGGTTACGCGGTTGTACGCCGTGGTTAATGGCGTGGCGCTGCCTTGGCCACCGCCCGCGTGCGCTGTGATGTTGTTTGCGCCGGAGCCAAGCTGCGCTTCCAGCGAAGCAAAGTTTCCATCCGTGTCGTAAGTGTGTGCGCCGTTTCCGGCGATTGTGAAACCGAGCGGGCCTTTTTGTTTTAAGCCGATAGCCATGTCGATCTTCCTCGTTGCTAGGGAGTTTTAAGTTCGACATGACTAAGCTATGTTAGGGTCGCTTCGCTTGCCTTTTCTTAGCTTCCAAACGTGCTACCCTGAAACCGTTATGAAAGAGCAAGATGAATTTGCCGATAAGATTGGACTTTCGCCCGGTGCGCTGATGGAAATTCTGGACTGCATCGAACGAAGGTCAACGTTGCAGTACATCAGAAAAACCATGCGAACCGTTTACGGAACCACTTTGACGAATGAGCAGTGGGCTGCGATCAAGGAATGGGCTGCCCAGCGAGGCGCTGAGTAAATATTTAGGCGGGCAGCTTTACGCCTATAGAACTTATTTTCCCGACTTCCTTCTGTTGTCGTCTTTGCACAGCATTTGGCAGTTAGCTGCGTTCGTTTTCCCGCCCTCATGCCACGGTGTAATGTGATCGGCTTCCATTTCGTTCAACTCAAAATGCTTCTTGCATTTGGGGCAGATTCCGTTTTGCCTCTCGTATGCCTCTCTTTTCATGTTTTCGGAGAAGGCGCGGATATTCAGGTGCCTTTCGTCGCCATCCAAGATATACGGGTAAATGCCCGACTTCTTCTCCACATCTTCATCCAGCATCAGCTTCGCAACCTGTTTCTCCAACGCGTCCGTGTCAAACGATTTGCCGTGAAATTTGTTGTACAATTCGCCCCACTTGACCACTTTCATCTCTTTCCGATATTTCGGAAATGTGGCCTTCACCCAAGCAATGACGCTCTGAAAGTAATGCCATAGCGGCGTGGCGTTCGCGTCGTGCTGATGCTTCGACATGTAATCTTCGATCTTCCCTTGCGAATGCCAATCGATCGCAGTCTCAAGGTATTCCTGTCGAATTGGAATGCGCTTGAGATAGTTGCTGCCGAGCCCGTATGCCGGGCAACCTGTCTTACTGAAATACCGCTTCGCATCGGCAGTCCATGGGCCTGCGTAGACAGCGTTGCGCATTTCCTGATCGGTGAGTTCCTCGCCCGCGATGTTAATGGTCCTGAACCACTCCAGTCTTTCGCTGGGGCCACCCGAGCAAAAATAGACCATCAACTCGTAACCAAGAATCCTTTCCTGCTGGTCGTCTTGGAGATTGTGAAAGGCTAGGCTGTGGTCACTGCCAAACAGCCCTGTCATGGAGAAATCGCCGTTAACGTACTGACAGATAGAGAGCGTTCGTTGCTGCCCGTCGATCACCTCGAAATGTCCGTCGTCGCGCACCGCCCAATACATCACGTTCAATGGAAAATTCTTGCTGACGGTATCAACCACTGCATTGCGCTGCTTATCTTTGTAGATGAACTCTCGCTGATACGGCGGGCGAACGTCGAGCTTACCGCCGTAGCCGACTACTCCCGCTTCGGCATTGTCCTTGTAACCGTCGAACAGTTCTTTAACTTTGATTTTCTTTAGTTCAATCTTCATCTTATTTCGTTCTCTTACGTATCAGAAGTCGCGCAAATAGCCTTTTCCCGTTAACGTAACCACGGTCAGTCTTCCCTGTCCAATCCGCCTTCACGAGAGCGGGCAACAAGCCCTGCTTCACCTCATAGTCCGAACCGACGATTTCGAACTGCTCGGGATTGTATCTTTCGAGGAAGGTTAACGGTACGCCCATTACGCCTTCGTAATCGTGAGGAATTTTCTTAAATGTAGAGACCTCGATAGCTTCATAGTTGTCGTAATCCGGAAACATTCGCGGATCATAGGTGCTATACACAGGTAGCTCTTCGTGTCGCTTTGCGATGTCGAGATTCGTAAACCAGCACGCATTGCCTAGGCTGCGCCAATTCGTGCCGTTTTCATCCCTCCAGCTTCTCACTTCCCGCATTTCGTAATGGTCTGGCACGATGAACGCGACCGGATGCGTATAGCCCAACCAAATCCTGTTCTCCTTTATTAACGCGAAGATTTCTTTGTAGGTAATCGCATTATGATTTGCGATGACGAGAAATTTCTTATCCCTAGCGACGAGCTGGCCAACGAATTCCCTAAACAACGAAAACGGTGGATTGGTCACTACAATGTCCGCTTTCTTCAAAAGCTCGACGCATTCCGCACTGCGAAAGTCGCCGTCGCCTTTTAGCTCGTGGATGCCGATCTCCGCAGGGTTAGGGACACGGTTGCGTTTCTTGGCTCCGTTATATTCGAGGTAAATCCCCCGTTCAGAGTCGTTCTGGCTGAAAAGGTCGGGCTGCTGGCTCTTGTAGCAGGTTGTGATTAGCTTTTTCAGTCCCAGCTTTTCAAAGTTGTATGAAAAGTAGTGAAAGAAATTGCTCACCCGTGGGTCGTCGCAGTTGCAGAGAACGGTCTTACCCCTGAAATGCGCCGTGTAGTGCCGCAGTTCCTTTTCTATGTCCGAAAGCTGAGTGTAGAACTCATCTTGTTTCACCGCCTTCGCGGTGCGAAGGCTTCGATTAAGCGGCTTATCCTCCACGTTGCGGGCGTTTTTTTCCATGGCTTGACATGAATCTAACACCCGGATTGCGAGTTGACAATGCTGTTACCCCGTCAAGCGGCCTAGGGCTCGAACTTTTATCTCGACTCTTTCCTCCGTTCTCCTCCAGACTCCGACTCGCTAAAGCCCGGAATCGCCGGGCCGGGAGATCGGAAAATGAAAGCTAAGAAACAATCAAAAAATACCGGCAAGCCGGAAGTCAGCGTGCCCGCGCTGCCGGATAAGCCAACCACCACAATCGAACTGCACCCGACCGAAGATCGCGGCGTTTTCACTGCCAAGGTTAGTGGCAAACGCGCTGTCGTTTGCTTTACAGCCCGCGACAGGGCCAACGCGGATAAACGCCTAATCAGCGTGACAATCGCGCCTGCGCGCCTAAAGGCGGCCAGCACCACGGCACATAAGGAATCCTTGCCACTACTGGTCGCGGTCGCCGTGACCGTAAAGGGCCGTTGGTCTAGCGGCTGGATTGTGCCGCTGGAACTTTTCAAAAAGCAGGCTGTTAGCCGGTCAGATTTTGCATTTTCCGCAACGGCCCGCATTGCCTACGCCGCATCTGCCGACACACTGACCGGCGTGAAATTCGTGATCGCACCCAAAACCAAAGCCGCGTAACCACAGCGGGCCGCGACGTTGCGTCAACAACGCCGCAGCCCTTACCCACAAGGAAGGTTGATTTCCATGCGAGATAAGAAAGATTCTAATGCACGTCTGTCCGATCTAATCGGCGGGCCACCACTGCTGCGCTTCACAACCAGCGTCCGCAACTTTCATGCTTTTCTGTCATCGCTTGGGCGATGCTTTGATGGCACGACCGATCTAACCGGCACTTCCGAAATCGGCCTCGCCCTGCTTTTCATTTTGGTCGAGGACGGCGAGGTTGTTTGGCTGAATGATCCGCCCACTTACGTTTGCTGAATCAGCGCCACAATCTGCACCAGCCGGGCTGCCATGGCCCGGTTTTTCTTTTGCCCGGTACACACCAGCGCGTTTCAGTGCGTTAATGATGCGGTTGTTCCCGGTTTGGCGTGAATACCCGAATGAAACCGCGATGTCTGGCACCGACACATTGGCGCAGTACAAAGCCACTGCTTTTTCTGCATCAAACAAAGGATTTTTCGCCTTGCAAAATCTGGCCCGCGACAAATGAGCAAAGAAATCTGGATACCGGCGCATATATTCAAGGGTATCGAGGTGGCAGTTGGCCCGTAGCCAAACGGTGGTCGGTATCATGCCGCCGTTCAACTTTGCGAGTCTTTGGGCGATACCAACGTGATGCTTTCTGGCCACTTCGTGTCGCTTTACAGCCCACAGTTGCCGCTTCGATAATTTCACTTTCGGGGCAAGTGGTTTATAAATCCCCGCTTTGATGAGTGCCTTCATGACGCGATTGGAGCTTGCGCCAAGCTGGCGAGCAA
>DASRCD010000555.1:0-7013 GCA_035653315.1 Candidatus Angelobacter sp. | reverse complement strand
TACACAACCTGATTGACGCGCTCTAATCCGTTCGGCAGCATCGTATTTTCCTGCTTGATGCCTCCGGACATTGATTCCAGGCCGTAACCTTTGGGAAGAGGAATGTTGAGACGTCCACACTCTGAGAATCCCAGCCTGTTCATGCGATCGTCAAAGCTGAGACTTGCGAGAGCCGCGGCGGTGAGAGCCGCGCCTACATTCCGTCTTGAAGCTGATTTCATAAAGAGTCACCCCCTCTCGGGTGTTTGTTCCGGAGATCCGCCGGACCGGGTTTAAATTTCTGTTTCAACAAACTGGTCGCTGCGCTTTAATAGCGCGTGTAGCGATCAAGTTCCTGAGTTGTTCCCTGTGCAGGAATCAACGGCACGGCTTGCGCCGGTGGCAATGCAGCCTGACCAACCTGGGGAGCGGGAACCAGACCGCCATTCACAAACTGATTGGTTTGTGGGAAAGCGAATGACTGATTAACGTAAGTACCCAAACCTCCCTGAGAGAAGTCGAGGTCACCCATAGTCGTAGGACCTTGCCCGGATGCTGCTGCAACAATTGCTGTCGGCGTGCTCGGGTTGTGTTCCTGATACGCGCGATATGCAGTTGAAGCCACTCCGCCGGCAATAATGCCAGCGCCAAAGTTCTTGTTAACTCCTTTGCCGCCGAGCCATGCAAGAACTGCTGAAACAGCGATCTGAGCGCCGTATCCCACTAGGCCGGAGTTGTTCTCCGCCAGGACCATTTGCACAAGAGCACGAGGAACAAAAGTGCCGACCAGGACGCCTCCACTCAAAGGCAGTAAACTGCTCAGATTGGAGCCGCCAAGATTGATTGCTCTGGAAGGGTTGCGGCGTGAACGCCGACGTGAAGAGCGGGCGCTGCCAGCGCGACGTTTCCCGCCAAAGGATATGGCTGGATTCCGTTTCTTGCCTCTGCGCGAGCTGCGCTTCTTATTCGGATTCGACATAAAGATTAGTTCACCCCCTCCCAATGGATTTTTGCTGCGCCCATTGCGAGGGCGAGAAGTTCTTTTTCGCGTGCGCGAAGGATTTACGATCTGAATTCTTCGAACTGCCATAAATGCAATTAACTCTTTTGCGCAAAACCAAAGCCCTCCGAACTTTCAGCATGAGGAGCAGAAATGCTAAAAAGTTGGAGGGCTTTTTGCTTTTGATCAGTTTTTAAACTGCCTCTTACAACTACATTGGAACTAACGTAAACAAATTTGGTTTACGCCTGTCCTGTTGAATTGTGAACAATTATTGTCCCGCCTAACATTGCGGCCTGGGCACCTGGCGCGGTGTGCCGGAGAATCAGCGTTAATGAACGGCCTTTTGTATCCACAGATGCGGACCACCATTGCGGCATACGTTTGTCGCCGACTAACGGCATGACAAGCATTCCGCGAATTGGCCCTAGGACAAACATTCCGCCGTGCTCCTTAACATGCGGAGCGATTGGCTGTTCTATCTCCATCAACTTTCGGCCGTATCCCTGGCAATGAGGGCAATTGGGCGCTGTCCTTTCCTGGCTCCCGTTCAACTTGCCCGTACTCATTTTGGCTGTGCCCTTGCAAAGCGGACATTTCACCTTGCCGCGTCCTTTGCAAATTTCACATTTCCCCATCACAACCAGAGAGCCAGCGCCGTAGCAAGTTTTGCAGCTCGGATTGGGGCGCTTTCGTGTCCTCACGCACCGGCAAGGCTTTTCGCCAGTTTTTCTTTTCCCTGCGCCTCCGCAACTCGCGGGGCCATGATTGCATTTGCGTACACCCCTTTTGCATTCATCACATTTAGTAAGGCAATAAGGGCAGTTTTCTTGTGTCGTATCAAACCGTGAAGGTGCGCCGGGCCATGCTTCAACCAGGTCAAGGGTTTGCTCATCACCGTCATTTAGCTTTCCGATAGCAGGACCTCTATTGCGGAAGTCGATTATGCCGGCATGTGTATAAATTTGCATGACGCGACCAATGGGCATAAATTCTTGCCGCGCAATTATCCCGGCGCGGTGCTCCAAGAGCTGTTGTATAGGATCGGTTGCGCCCGCGGCTTTGCGCGATCTGCGCGCCCGGGGCTGTCGCATAATACTTGTGGCCATGTTGTCACCTTCTCCTAGTTCTTAATTCCTACTGCTTTGATTTCGTAATCTCCGCCAACAATGAACATCTTTTTGTGGCGGCGGTCATACATCAGGCGCGGACGGCTTCCGCCTTCTTCGCCGAAACGGTGGTGATATTCGATAGGCTCAAACTGGTGCATACTCTTCCGCGCCAGATACCAAATTTTGTTGATCTCCCCTAGGTCAACGAGCTGAGCTTCGCTTGTGATTCCAAACATGGGTTTAAGTCCAGCTTCAATGTCTTGACTGCCTCCGAGCAAAAATAGCTGCTGCCCGTCCGGGTCACAGCAAAGCCGTATGCCAGCCTGGCGGCAATTCAGTTCTGGGCCTTGATACATATCGAGCTGCAGAAGCATTCCAAGCTGGGCATATTTCCCCGAACCTTGTATTTCTTCCTGTATCTCAACAACCTTGTTGGGATTCGCGCCGTGGAACTTTCTAAACATCGCCGCGGCTTTCGTAAGTTCTGTATCCGCTGGATTTCGCTTTTGAGGATTACGTCGGCGCGATGCTACAGCTTTACTAAAAATCTCATTGAAGGAACTGCCGGAGGTCTGCGCTGCGGCCGCTCGCGCTTGGCTCTTGCTGAATCCTTGATTTACCAATGCAGAAGCAACATCAGCCCGTATTCCGGGGAGCGAGGTTCCCGCCGAGCTGGTACGGCGTCCGGAAGATGTTGCTTTACGTTTTCCAGCAGAAAACAAACTCAAAAGTCCACGTCGCGCTGTATGTTTTACCTTGCGTTTGAGTTTCCGCTTTACCGCTTTCTTTTCCTCCTGGGAGAATAGGCCGTTGCGCAGACGTCTGCGCGTCTTTTTGGGACGTCCAAAACCGCCGTCCTGCGTTGCTGTTTTCCGCGAATGGCAGGAGTCGCAAGTGCCTTGCAGGTTTTTCATGTCATCCGTTCCGCCTTGGCTCTTGGGAATTTTGTGATCAACCTGCCTGCTTTTCTTTTTGCAGCCGATCTTGTGAGGGTCGCGGCACTTTTTGTCCCGCGCCAACACTTCCAGCCTCTTTTTTCTCCATGCATGGCCATAGCCACGGAGAGCCGCGCTGGGACGGTCCGGATTTTCGATGATGAATCCCTTGCGGTCGGCATAGTCTTCCACGGATTCATCCTCAATCTTGTCTGCGGCATCGTCATTGCCGAGCCGCCGCATGAAGTCTTCTGCCTTCCGCTTCAGGTCCTCTACATGTTCAAAAGTTGTGTGGCTGTTCTTTCGCGTTTTCACTTTGCATCCCTCAGGTCGGCATAGCAGGGCAGCGATAACGTCTTTTCGCGATCAATGCTTCCGTCATCTTTTCGGAACAAAGGCACAACCGGGTCGTGAAGATAAGAACGCAGCTTTTCCTCAAACTGTTGATCTTGCAGCGTCAGGCTTTTTTTAACTTCTGCCCATACCGCCGCGAGGCCTCCGGTCTTAAATAATTCGCGTACCTCATCGCTGGGTGCGCCAACAGGGAACTGACCGGTTAATTGAAAATGAGGATAGTCGGGGAACGTTCTCCATGTAGCGCCGGCGTTAAGTCCTTCCGCAGCGCCGGCCGCAATCATCTTCTGCCATGTCGGATGTTCACGATTCCAGTCCGGGACATAGGTTTGATCTACTCCGTTAATGCTTGGCACAAGATCAACGGCCAGTCCGAAATTGTGGTACGACTTGCCGCCGCAGCAGTTGGTAACTACCTTGCCGGGGGCCGTTCTACCTTGGGCAAACAATGCATCCTGTTCTTCACAGGTCCGCAATGCTTGGACAACGCGAATCTCCACGCCCTGTTTTTCGAGAGCCGCGGCCATGCTGCGCACGCGATCTGCAAGGACAGGGAAGATGCCGGCTAGTCTTTGTTCTGAAATGGAGTCCATTACCTCATCCTGGGTGAAATCGTCCCGCCCGATCCGAACGGCAGACGTTTTTTGAAACTCAATGCGCGCGGCAGTTGGCGCGTAAACTTGCGGTGATTTTTTCCTGAGGCATCAGTCCAGCTAATCCAATAACCAACAACCTGTTGCTGACCGGAGCAGGGAATTGTTGCTGCTGTTGATTTAGCCGATAGCATTTGCAGCTCCGACTTGCATCGTGCTCAGGATTTGCTCACGTATTTTGTAGAGGGCATGAGCGATTGCAAGTTCTACCGATTGCCCCTCGAAGTCCAATAACTTTGCAATTCTGCGAATCTCCCATTTAAGGAGATACCTCAACAGAAAACAGAATCTCTCGGTCAATGGAACTTCCTGCAGTGCAGAACTAATCTGCTCTCTTGACGTGATTTCAATCGGGGCTACAGATGACGATTTGAAAGTTTCAGGCTGTAAATCTCCATCTACATCAATGCCGTAGCAAATTAACGTGAGAACTAGCCACCGATCTCCGTCGATGACTGTATGCTGTGCGCGATAAGCTTTAAGACTGTCCGTATAGTCGGCCGCAATCGTCGCGGCTACTTCCTCGCTTGCACCCAACAACACAGCCAGATTTTGCACGTCCTGGGTTGTAAGTTCCATTGCTTCGCTGTCCTACCTTTCAGCGCATTTTTACTTTGCGGATTTTGTGCCCCTTACCGAAATGCGAAGCCAGGGCAGCCACCGCCTGCTGGGCAGCTCCGGCAGTGAGGCCCGCAATAATTGCAGAGGGATTTTTCTTAGTGCCTCTCACAATCGCGTATCTTGCGGATGGCTTTCGTGCTGCAAGTCTGCGCCGAGCTGGCTGACGCCGCGGATTAGTTTTCTTGCTGCGGATCGCCGATCCCAGCACATACGAAATTGCCTTCTTAAGCGTCCGGCGCCTGGCTGCCTTTTTCTTTGTTCGTGTCCTCATCGGATTTTCCTCTTTCCTTGTTAAAACCAAATACCTGTAATCGCCGGGGGCAAACAGAACGCCTTTAACAAAGGCACCAGGTGTTTTCTCTTGCTTCGTGCGGGCGTCCTTTTTCTTTGTAAACGCTCCGTGAAAGCACATTTGATCTCCGCACCTCATCCAAAAACCGCCCATGCAACGCCGAACGCGCCGGCTACGATCAATGCAGTGTCCCAGGGGAAAGGCTTTGGCTGCGCATCTGGATTGTTTGCGGTCATCCACGCGGCCAGAATAGCGGCCACGTCTTGCGGAGTTTTTGCTGCATTGATTTGATTCGCCACAGCTCCGGCAACTGCTTTCATGTTCTGCGCTTGAGCAAACTGGGCGTTGGCAGCGTCGTCTTTGGCCTTAATTGCATAGATACCGATTCCTACTGCAATCAAAACCGCGGCAATGACTCCGCCAATTACAAGCGGGGCAAGGCCCAGTGCTCCTAACCCTCTTCGCGGGAATCCACTGAGGCCTGGCGGATTAATTCCCACTGCTTGCAACACTGCCTGAAATTTCGAAAGGGCATCGTACAAGGAATTTACCGCGTCAGTTTTTGAGGTCAACGCTGCAATGGCTTGTTGTTTACCGTCATCACTCAGAGTTGAGCCGTTAGCCGCCAGCCATTGTGTTTGGCTGATTCTCTCCTGGTTTGCCTGCTGCGCCGCCTTTTGCAACCATGAATATGCAGACAGAATTTCGTCACTGGTGAACTGGCTTAAATCGGCTCCCAACCCACCCAAGCGGGGCCGTCTGTATGCAATGGGCCTCATGCTGCCCTCCAAAATTCATTGACAGCAGAGTTGTTGCATCGGAGAATACCTGAACCCCCTTCAATCCAATTGCGGAGAACTCCATGCGTCTTGCCTTGGTTGGCCTTCTGGGACTTTCCATGCTCAAAAGCTGCAACGTTGCTGAGGTTGCCGGAATGAGCCCGGATGCCATTGCGCAAAAATACCAGGATGGACTCCGGCCCTACTTCCCGCACGCGCGGGCCCAGGCCGTCCCTCAGCAAGAGACTCTGCTTGGATTGACTTGCACACAAGGAGATGGGCCAGCCCTGGTCGATAAAGTTAAAGACATGTTGCCAGAGACGGAGGATGTTAAGCAGCTCAAGATGCTGCGCTCCTATGGCCCTATCCTTGGAGCCAAAACCTACCACTTCGCCGCGCTCGGATTCCAAAGCGGGATAATCCGGTTGAATGTTGATACATGGCAAGCTGAAAGGCTGGAGCCTTGGACCGGATACTCGCAGTTTTATGACGCGGCTTGCGGATTCACACGTTAGACCTTCCGCGCAGACGTCTGCGCCACCCCTGGCAAAAGCCGAATGAGCACTTACCAGAACACATGCCAATACTAAAACGGCCCTGCTCATCGTCTTTTTCCTTTCTTGGCAGCAATTAATCCAAGCACTCCGGCAGCAGTCACAAGATGCCCATTTTTTAAGCTTGAGCCAGGAGAAAGCGGCTTCGCTAGCCAAGCCGAGAGTTGATCGAACACCCCTGCCGGCTTTGGCTGCGCTGGCGGAGCTGGCTGGACAACAACAAGTCCGTTGTTTCCGGGAATGAAAGCCGGGGCCATTGCTTGCATTACCGTCATGTCTGTTGCGTCTGGTCCTGCTGCAGGCCCCTGCAGTGCGGCAATGTCCGCGGCGGATATGCTGTCATCGCCTAATCCGGATTGAGGCACAAGTTTTGCGCCGAGCTGGTCAAAGCTCAAAACGTAGGGCGCCTTGTTGTTGATCGCCTTCGGCCAAAAGTTATTGACATATCCGGGGCCGTTTGTGACATCTCCTAAACGGCCAGAGCGGGGGATTGCCCCAAGATTTCGCGGCAAGATTCCTTTTAGGTAGTACCGCTGCACAGCAGCTTGCCGTGGGGATGATTGAATGGTTCTTTGCTGACGTGGCATTATCGTTTACCTTTCAAGAGCAGAAATGCTCCACCGCCAACCGCAAACCATATCCAGTTGTCTTTTACGAACTGAAGGACTGAACTTGATCCACTGCTGGGCGTTGCTGTGGGTGTTGCTGCTGTTACGCCGGGAACTGCGGGGGCG
>DASRCD010000554.1:0-4670 GCA_035653315.1 Candidatus Angelobacter sp. | reverse complement strand
GTTGGCCCGGAAACTGCCGACTCCATCCTGCTCTATGCCGGCAATCATCCGGTGTTTGTGGTGGACGCTTATACGCGCCGCATTCTGGAACGCCACGGCCTTATCAACGCAAAGACCAAGTATGAAGAAATTCGCTCCATCATGGAGCAGACCATCAGCAGCGCTGCAGCTGAATCACTGGTGTCCGGCAATCCTGGTTCTGACCCCCGGCATGAAGCATCGAGGATGAGCCGCGCTGAGCGCAGTGTATTGGCCCAGCATTACAACGAATTTCACGCTTTGATTGTGAGGACTGGAAACCAGTATTGCCGCAGCTCTGCCCAATGTGAAGGATGCCCGCTGCAAATATTTTTTAACTCTCGTATTAAGACAACAAACTGCAGAGCATAAGAATCCTATAGATCAGGTTGGACAGAACAACACCGATGGGGGTTAGTAAATATGCTTCTGCTACTTGCGATCATTCTCTTTGTGGCTTGGATTCTCGGCTTCGCCGCGTTTCACGTGGCCGGCGGGCTCATTCACCTGCTCCTGATCTTTGCCGTGATTTCCTTAATCTGGCACTTAGTGACAGGACGCAGAGCCACAGTTTAAGCACACAACAGATTGACTGGCCCGCCTTCTGGTTGGGCCAGCATAACCTTTTGTGTCTTACTCCGGCCAGATTTGCAGCGCAGTTTTGCTGAGAATTTGTTCCTTGATTGCTTCCGGCAAGGCAAGCGCCTGAAATTGGTCCAGGTTCTGCTTGATATCAGGAATGCCGGGACTCGGCCAGTCCGTGCCGAATAGCGTTTTGTGCGCAATCTCTTCCAGCCGTGGAAAGTATTGCAGCAGGATCTTCGGCGGGATGCCGCTGATATCCAGATGCATGTTTTTGTGACGGCGCAAAAGGAAGAACGCTGTTTGCATCCAGATTGGGCGGCCGCCGTGCGCCATTAAAATTTTTAGCTTGGGAAAATCAACAGCGACATCATCAAGATAAATGGGATCGCCATACTTGTTGCGCGCAGCAGGAAAGATGGAAGTCCCGGTATGCACCATTACTGGAATGCCATCGGCTTCCGCCACTCGATAAACAATCTCCAATTCCCTGACACCATTTAAATAATCATTGGCGTAAAGCAATTGATGCGGCGGATGGATCTTGATGAGCCGGATGCCCAGACGCACCAGTTTGTCCATTTCCGCCTGTACATTCGGTGTGTGTCGTGGATGCACGCTGCCGCAGGAAATCAACCGGCGTGGATCTTCTTTGCAGTAATCCGCTACCCACTGATTCACGTCATGCGTAAAGCCCATGGTGTCTGGCGCGACATAATTAATAAGCACCGCGCGCTCCACCCCAATGGAATCCAGATATTTCAGCAGCGCTTTGGGCGAGCGGCAATATTCCAGAATGTCATCATAGCGTCCGCGTGCCTTCTTCATGACCTCAAGCGGCCCGGCCTTGAACATTTCCGCGGGTTGGATATGGATGTGACAGTCAGTGATCAGCATATTTTTCTGAAATCCCGAACGCGCGGGTTTTGCGCGGAGGGATCACTATCATCTTTTATGGACTTAACGGTTCACGATCAAAACTTCTCAGCCCAAAGTTCCTCGTGGCTATAGGGTTCTCTCGCTGTGCTCGAGATTACAGAGAAGTACTGCACGCTTTGCATACACCTTTACAATCTCGCGCCGGTATTCAGGCGTTAGCCCTGAAGTCGTAAGCGGTTTGGCCATCTTTGCCGCCAGCTCTCCTACGACCGTTGCTGTATGTTCATCAATTACGTTTTTGCCGACCAGAGCGCTGTCCGCGCCTTTGACAAGGTGCGGCGCCGGATTGACTGCCGTAATTGCCACGCGCGCATCTTCCACTGGGCCTCCATCTTTCTTAAGCGCCACGGCAACTCCGGCCAGCGGATAGTCAATAGAACCGCGAATACGCAGCTTCATGTAGCTGCCCTTCCAACCGGAAGAATATTCAGGAAGGTAAACGCGCGTGAGCATTTCATTGCGCTCCAGCTTCATGCGCGCGTCACCCACGTTGGTATAAAAATCTTTTAAAGCTACGCGCCGCACTCCGTTCGGGCCGGCAATTTCCAGCTCCGCGCCAAGGCATAGCAATGCAGGAGGCGTATCGCCGGAGAAGGCCGCCCAGCAGAATTTCCCTCCCGGAGCAACGTGACAAAGGTCGCCGTCTTTCTTGATGCAGAAGCCGCAGGATTTGCGCCATTGCAGTGACTGGTTGTACCAGACGCAGCGCGTGTCCAGGCAGATATTGCCGCCCAGCGTGCCCATATTACGCAGAATGGGCGAAGCCACCGTCATCGCCGCTTCATGCAGCACACGGTAGTTGCGGCGGATGAACTCTGAATCTTCAATTGCTGAAAGCGGCGTGAGCGCGCCAATCTCCATGCCTGCGCCAGGACGCACATGGATACCGCTAATCTCTTCAATCCCGCGAATGTCCATGAGGTAAGCGGGCGTGAAAAGCTTCTGCTTCATTGACGGCAGCAGGTCGGTGCCACCGGCGAGGATCATCAAATCATTGCCGTAACGGGCAAGGTAATCGACGGCCTGGCGTAGCGAGCGCGGACGAAGAAGTTTGAAAGAAGGGAGGCTCATTCGATTGGTTCACCACGGGGGCACGGAGACGCGGAGAAGGACCCTTGCCGCTGATTTACGTAGATCAACGCAGATAAGGGAGGGAAATTCAATTGCGAAATCAAGACTTCTTTTTCTGATCTGCGATCATCAGCGCAAATCTGCGGCCGCCTTGTTTTTCTCTGCGTCCCCGCGCCTCCGCGGTGCAATTTATGCTTCATTTTGGTTCGCTCGCCTCGATGGATCATCCTCATGCCTCTGCGGCCCTTTTCCTTTAAACCAGAGTGAACCACCATGTTCGCGGAAAGTGGTTGGCGCGGAAGGATCAGAGCCGCGCGTGATCTCAAGCGCTTTTTTCTCTGCGTTCTTTGCTTTGATCGCCGCCAGCACACGCTCAGGCGTAAATGGAGCTTCACGCATCCGCACGCCTACGGCATCATAAATTGCATTGGCAATTGCGGGGATTGTTGCCGCCAATGAGCCTTCGCTCGCTTCCTTTGCGCCAAACGGCCCTTCCGGATCGACCGACTCAACGATGATGGCTTCAACTTCAGGCGACTCCGTTGCCGACGGCGACTTGTATTCCAGCATGCCCGGATTCATCAGCAGGCCATCTTTCCACACCATTTCTTCCTGCATCGCCTGGCCAAGCCCCATCCACACAGAGCCAATCACCTGGCCTTCAACGGAAACCGGATTCAACGCGCGTCCGCAATCATGCGCGGCCCATACTTTGTGGACTATGACTTCGCCGGTTTCTTCGTCTACGCTTACTTCAGCAACCTGCGCAGAATAGGAATATGCGGGCGAAGGGCCAACGCCTGCTCCTTTGAACTGGCCGCCGCGCGCATCTTTAGGTGGAGCGTAAGAGCCGGTGCCGGTGAGCGCGCCGGTAAAATCGATGGCCGAGACCACCGCTTCTTCAAAACTCATCTGATCTTTGGGACCTTCTTCCTTGCGCTTCTGCTGTAATGATCCGCGCAACGTCTGGCCCTCCACGCGGCCAGAGACTTCTTTCACGTTGCCGCGCGGCGTATCTATTTTTTCCAGAATCTGTTCGGCATGCGCACCGTTCGATGATGGTTCTGCCGTTCCGCGCTTCCATACCCGATCATCACGCATGATGACCTCTTCCGGCGCGCAGTTCATCTTGACTGCGGCTGCGGCCACAATCTTTTTCTTTACATCTTCCGCAGCCCGCAGGGAAGCATTGCCATTCATGAAAGTCACGCGGCTGGAGTAGGAGCCAATATCAATTGGAGTCAGGTCCGTATCAGCGGCAATCACGCGGATGCGTCCCAGGCTGATGCCCAGCACTTCCGCCACAATTTGCGCCACCATGGTGTCTGAGCCTTGCCCAATGTCAGAAGCTCCTGTGTACACTACTACGCCGCCATCACGATCTATCTTTATGTTGACGGTGGAATGCGGCATGTCTGAACGGATAATGCTGTTCGCCGCGCCGCTTACATAGTGGCTGCATGCCATGCCCATGCCCCGTCCAGGTGGGAGCTGGTTGCGGCGCTCACGCCATCCTGAGCGGTCAATCACTTTCTCAATGCATTCCGGCAGGCCGTAACTCTGCACACGCAGGTTGTTCACCGTGATGCATGGCGGTTTCAACAGATTGATGCGGCGAATCTCCGCCGGATCAATATTCAGCTTGGCGGCGATTTCATCCAGCTGTGATTCAAAAGCAAACCGCACGTTCACAGTGCCGTGTCCGCGCATGGCGCCACAGGCGGGCTTGTTGGTGAGCACGCGATAGCCGTCATAACGGATATTGGGGATGTCATAGAGCGCGCCCAGCAGCGCACCGGAATAAAGTATGGTCACCACGCCGTAAGAGCAATACGCGCCGCCATCCTGAATGACTTTGGCTGCAACTGAGGTCAGGTGCCCGTCTTTTTTTGCGCCAATTTTCAGATCAATAATCGTGCGCGGCCGGCCGCGATGCGCCCAGAAAACTTCTTCCCGCGTATAGGTAATCTTGACCGGGGCTTTAGCCTTGCGCGCCGCCACGGCAGCAATGATTTCCAGCGGGATTACTTCGCTCTTACCGCCAAAGCCGCCGCCAACCA
>DASRCD010000553.1:0-4760 GCA_035653315.1 Candidatus Angelobacter sp. | reverse complement strand
ACACAGCAACGGCATCCTCATATTTTTTCATCTCTACCAGCAGATTGCCCTCAGAATTCAGCATTTGACCCAGACCAGTCTTGGTGCGGTTTGAATCTGATTTCTCCAGGCTTTTCTTTGCTGCTTCAACGCCCTTTTCATAAGCTGTAAGGGCGTCTTTTTTCTTTTCCGCGTTATTGTATGTTCCGGCCAATAGCTGGTAGTACTCCCATTGCATTGGGTCTTCGGCAACGGCCAGCGAGCATTTTTCAATTGCAGCGTCAAGCTTGCCGTTATTGCTCAAGGTATTGCACGCATGGTAATGCGCCATTGCCGGATGCGGTGAAATGGATGCCGCCTTGTCATAAAGCGCCACTGTTTCATCAACTTTTTCCAGACGGTTATATGCATCTGCTTCTGCCACCAGCAGGTCGCCTATAACATTCTTTGCCTGCACCGGATCAGCAGCATTGGCCAGGGCTTTTTCGGCCACCTCTGCTCCTTTGGCAAAGCTCTCGATCGCATCCTGATAGTGGGTCTGGTTGGCCTGGATCGTGCCCAGGTTCTGGTAGAACTCCCAGCGATTTGGGTCCAGAGCGATAAGTTGGTGCAGTATATCGATGGCGCTCGGCCAGTTCTGAGCATCAAGCGCACCATGGAATTGAATAATCAGCTTATTGATTCTGGCTGCATTCGAGTTTTCATGACGGATTAAATTAATCTGCTCTTTGGTCTTTTTCTCTGTTGCCAGATTTGTTTCCGCTCCGGGTTCCACCCGGTTGGATTCCACAGTGGAAAGATCAACCTCAAGAGTATTGGAAACGTCTGGATCGGCATTGTCGCCTATACGCTTCTTCCCGGAATACAAATGCCTGCCATCAGGTCCCTTGACTTCAACTTCGTAAATGCCGTAATCCATGCCGATATAAAAAAAGGCGCCCTTTTTATCGGTTTGAATTTTATAAATCCTGCCTGTGCCCTCAATGATCTTGGGCGATGAGGTCATCACATCAGTGACCTGCCCAACATTTTTATAAATAATGGTTGCGCCGGGCAGCGGCTTGCTCTCCTGGTCCAGGATGTGACCGGAAACCTGCGCGGTCCAACGTTGCATTAAAAGCAAAGATGCCAGGAAAACCACGCTGACTTTCATGGAAGCCTCCATGATGCTTTTCTGGGCGAACTATGCTGCGGCTGATTTAAAGCTTCGCGTCTTTCCCATATTGTAGGCCTTAGTTGCTTGAAGAGCCATCTTTGTCCTGCTTGCAAAACCCAGCCGAGCGCTGACACTTCCTTACAGAAGTTGATAGATATAGAAACTTATTTTCTTTCTTTTGTTCCATAGATGGGCTAGATTAATCGCGCATCCCCCTAAACTTTATTTGTCCGGCCTAAGGGTGCTTTAACCTCAGGATGGTTGATCAAGAGAGGAACTATTTACATGAGATCTGGATTGATAGTTTGTGCCGCCTTCAGCATGGCTTTCAGCGCTTCTGCATTTAGCCAGCAGGCGCAGCCGTCATCATCGGAACCAGCCGCTGTGCCAGTTGCTGAATCCGCACCAGCGCCTGCTGCAACATCCAATGCGAAGCTGGTCCTGAAAGATGGCAGTGATGTTCACCTGAAATTTGCGCAGGCCATCAGCTCCAAAACAGCCGCCGAAGGTGACTCGGTGAATCTGGTATTGGATGAAGACATAAAAATTGGGGATGTAGTGATTGCAAAAGCTGGAGCAAAAGCTGTGGGAACGGTTACCAATGCTAAAAAAGCTGGCATGATGGGCAAGGCTGGCGAGCTGAATATGCGGCTTGAATACATTAAGATTGGCGATGATCGGGTAAAAATCCGTGGTAACAAAGGTAAGGAAGGCGAGGGGAAAGAAGGCACCGCTGTAGCGCTGACTGTTTTATTTGGCCCATTGGGGCTGATTAAGCACGGAAAGAATGTTGACGTGAAAGAAGGAACGCCCCTGCTGGCGTATCTTGACCAAGACTATCCAGTGCCTGCTGCAAAGTAGATATTACGTAAGCTAAAAGTAAAAGGCTGGGATGGCAGCTAAGCTCTCCCAGCCTTTTTAGTTATATTAAAGGAAACTTTATCTGCTTGCGCCGCAGTGGCAGCCGCGTTCTCCAGAGCAGCAATTGCCCGGCTCTGCCAGCTTTCCATCCGGCCCAATGCAGGTCTGCGTAATGCCGCACCAGAACAATCCATCGCCGGAGCGGGGTACGCTGGGATCGGGCGCAGACCAGATATATTGGCTCTTCCAGTGCAATGCGGAGCACAGCCCCTCGCGCTCAGTGTTGAAACGATCCGGTACGTTGCTCATGCCGCGCCTCCTTCATGTCCGTTGCGTTCAATGGCAGCCTGCGCGGTAGCGCCTGCAGCCTTCAAGATGGCCCGTTTTACGGCAACGCGCGCCAAGTGAATTTTATGCGCGTTGTGTCCCAGGCTTTTGGCATTGGCAACCGCGGCTTGTGCCGCCTCGTCCGCGGTGGCTTGTGTAATGGCTTTGCCCTGGAGCGCCTGCGCAGCCTCAGTGGAGACCCATGGAATGGGCGCAACATGCCCCATCACAACCCTTGCGCTCTGCACGGTGCTGCCGTTCATGGTTAAGGCAACAGCAGCGGTGGCGTAAGGCCAATCAAAGGCCTCTTTCTGCCGGACTTCATAGTGCGCGGCGCGGACTCCCGGCGCAGGCGGCACAATTACATGCGAGATAAATTCATCAGGCCGCAGATCATGTTCGCGCTGCTGGTCGGTTTGAGGGATAACAAAAAACTTCTCTACCGGAATTTCCCTTGTGCCGCTGGAGCCAACGATTCTGACTTTTGCGTTATATGCAATCAGCACCGGCGCAACCGTTGAGGGGCTCACAAAGTAGGCAGGGCCGCTGTTGCCCAGAATGGCGTGGTAACGGTTGTCGCCCTGCAGGACCAATGACTTGCCGTCTTTTTGCGCCAGCAATCCATAACCAGCGCGGAAATACCAGCAACGCGGGCGCTGGCATAGATTGCCTCCAATGGTCGCCACATTGCGAATCTGCGGACTGGCCGCATCGCCCGCGGCGTTAGCCAGCATGGGATGGTTTTGCTTAATCTGCTCCGCTGCGCCGATCCTCTCCAGCGTTACCAAAGCTCCCAGGTTGGTTGCTCCTGCCTCATTGCTGATGGCGTGCAAACCATCAATCTGCTTGATGTTCACCAGCCGCTTAGGCGTGGTGATTTCATCTTTCATCAGTGAAAGCAGATCGCTGCCGCCGGCCAGAATCTCAACATCACCCCAGCTTTTGCCCAGCAGCTCAGGCACCTGTTTTGCGTTTGTAGGGCTTACATAATCAAACGGCCGCATTGCTGCCTCCTGCATTGGTGGATGAATGAAGCGCGTTGACCACACGGTCTGGTGTAATGGGCAGGAAGGGAACTCGCACGCCGATTGCATTGGCCACAGCATTGCTGATCGCAGCCATTGGGCCGACTGTCGGCGGCTCTCCCAACCCGATTGGCCCGCGCTCGTCATAGCCTTTGCCGGTCATCATGTGCACCACAATTTCGCCTACATCGCCGATGCCCGCGAGCCGGTAAAAATCCATGTTGGGATTGAGCATGCGCCCAAGGTTTACATCCATGATTTTTTCTTCATACAGCGTAGTGGCAATGCCCATAATCATGGCGCCATACACCTGGCTTTCCGCCGTCTTCATGCTGATGATAAGTCCGCAATCCTGCACGCAGACGATTTTGTTCATTTTTACAATGCCGGTCTCCGTGTCCACGGAAACATCGGCCATCACCGCGCCGCCTACGCCGCTGGAAATCAGGTCGCCAGGGCCAGGATTTTTGCCGAGCGTCTGAATCGGCTGTGTGCCGAGCCTGGCGCAGGCATCTTTCCAACTCATGCTGCGTGAAGGATTGGATTTCACGCGGACCACTCCGTTAACCGCTTCCAGATCGCCGGGTTGGGCCTTAAGCGCTGGAGCTACTTTGGCAAAGAGCTGATCACGTGCGTCAATGGCTGCGCGCCGTGTGGAAGAGCTCACGCCGCCAATAGTAGTGCTGCCGCCTGATCCGCCGGATGCAGGATAATTGCTGTCGCCAATCTTCAACTCCATCTGATTGAGCGGCAGGCCAAGCGTATCGCCGGCAACAATCAGGATGGCCGTTCGCGTTCCTACGCCCAAATCCTGTGTGCCCATCTGGATTTCAACCGATCCGGTGGGATGAATAGTAAGAGCGCAGTTGCTTTCATGGCCACGTCCAGCCCAGGTGTGAATGGCCAGTCCAAGGCCGCGCTTGGTAATGCCGGTATCGGTCCCGCGTGGATGCCAGTTCTTCTTCCAGCCAATCAGGTCCGCGCCAATCATCAATTCATCCCGATATGTGTCGGCGCGATGGTATGTATCTTCGGATGGTGCAGTGAGTTGAATATTTTTTAGCAGTAGGTCGAGCGGATCCATGTTTAGTTTGGCCGCGAGATCGTCGATTGCCGCCATGGTGACCAGACACCCTTGGGGATGGTTGGGTGCGCGCCATGCGCGTGCCGGACCAATATTAGTGGCAACGGCAACATGCTGCTTGCGCTGGTTGGGAAAATTCACAACATAGGGCATGGGCGGAGCCCCTCCTCCGCCCGGACCGCCTGTGCCCCACGAGTCGGATTGCCATGCCGTGAGCGTGCCATCTTTTTTGGCCCCGACCCTTACTTTCGCAAAAGCTGATGGACGGCAGCCGGCAAGAATCAGCTCGGCATCGCGCTCGAGCATCACGCTTACCGGCTTTCCTCCA
>DASRCD010000552.1:0-4418 GCA_035653315.1 Candidatus Angelobacter sp. | reverse complement strand
CCGATGTTCGCCAGCGTGAAGGCGAAGCGGTATTGATTTTCATTACGGACTGAGCCCAGGGAGAACCGACGATATTCAACGCTGATGCCGCAGCAATCCCAGTTGTGGGCGGCCTGCACCGCGCCGTATTGCAGCAAGTTAAATTCGCGGTCAAAGCCCATGTTGGCGGCGGCGCTCCAGCCACGTTTGGTGGGATTGCCATAACCCAACTGTGCCCGGAACTGGTTGAACAGCGGAGGCACGCAAGCCGGCTGGTTGAACACGTGAGGGATGCAGGTTGGCAGGACCGCGCCGGTAGTGGGATCGGTGACGACTTCACCGGGAACCTGCAAATAGGCATGGCTGGCCCCAACGGAAAAATCACCGAAATGAAAGCCGCTGTAAAACATGCTGGAGTTGATGCGGCCTTTTTTCGTGTCATAGTCGAGCTGCCACTCCATGTCGCTATTGCTGCTGGTGCGCATGCGAAGGCGTGATACGACTGGAGAGAAGAGCCGGGGATCGGTGACAAAGGCAATGCCGCTGAAGTTTGCCGTGGTGGTGAGCACATTGCGCGTCCCGGTAACAATGGCGCCGCCAAAGGTTGGGTCAGCAAAATACTTCATCTTGACTTCCCAGGTCACAAATTCATTTGCCCCGGCGGGCGCGCATTTTGCCGCCGCTGCCACTGCTTCCGCAGTTGGCGCAGCGTTGTTGTCTGTTTCCGTTTCACAGCCGGGGCGTTCACGTTTTAAATACAGGTGCTGCAGCAGGCCGAACTCAACTTCATTTGTATTGCTGAGAATGTCACGAAAATCAAAGCGGATGATGGAGCCAAAATTTTCCACACCGTTGGTGTAGCGGTAAACAATGCGCGGCTCGATCACATGCTTGATTTTTCGTCCTGCAATGGTTCGATCAAAAATTTTGCTCAGCGCGGGCGGGCGGAACTCAAAACTGGTGGAGATGGCACGACGATTCAGAGCGTTCTGGATGGGATTTACACCCGGGGCCTGTTCCTGCTCGGAATAAAAGGTATCGCGCAATTGCACATCACTGCGGAAGGTCCAGCCATGGTAAAAGATGGGCAATGCCAGATCAGGGTCAACATCAAACCTGCCAACCACTCCGGGCGTAACAAAAGGCGTGATGCCAGGCTGGCTGCGATGCAGGCCTTCCGCTGCAATGTCATACGACCAGTACACCGGCGTGGAGGGAATTTGCCGGTCAATTCCTGACACTTCAACTCCGGGAGTGTGCAGGATGGTGATGGCATCATCATTGTTCGTGCTCTGGAAGTTCTGGTAACGCGTGAGATAAGAGTTAAAGGAGAACCCCTCAAGGCTCTTGGTGAGAAAGACAGACGATTTGACTTCAGAGTTTACGGCCTGGGAAAAGTTTTCAGTAAACGCCAACCGGAAAACGAACGAACTGAGGTAGTCAATATCCGTGACACCGCGGATGCCATTGCCGAACGTGGTTTCGCCATTCAGTTTTACGTCTTCACCGCCCTGTTTTGTGGTGGTGGATATGGTCTGGCCAGCGGAGTTAACAGAAGTTGTGGTGATGCCGCGATCCAGCACTCCAAAATAATTCAGGTTGAGAAAGGACGCGTCATTAGGCCGATAGCGGTAATTTTCCTGCAACAACCAGCCGCGCTTGGAGAGAAATTCACCGCCAAGAGTTGCGTCCATGCTGCGATTGATGGCCCAGTAGAATGAATCGCCGATTACCGTTCCCTTAGTGCTGGATGTGCCGAAGTTTGGGATGAGGAAGCCGCTCTGGCGTCCAAGCCGCTCTACCGGTGGCGAAGCATACGGCAGATAAAAAACAGGCACGCCTTTCAACCAGAACGTGGTGTTATGAATGTGCGCGGAATTGCCGACCTTGAGGATGATTTTTGCCGCGTGAAAATTCCATTTAGGATGCGGCAGTTCGCAGGACGTGACTGAACCGTGGTAGAGCACATAGGTGTCCGGGCCGGTTTGATCCACCAATTTTCCAGTAAAAGAGATTGGGCTGGAAGAGGTGAGCGTGACACTACGTCCTTTAAAGCGGGCGCCGGTGGAACCGCGAACGTTATAAAACTTGCCGGTTTGTGAATGCAGGTTATAAGCGGCCTGGGTGGCGGAAATATGTATATCGCGCTTACCGCCATCAATGGAAACGTGGCCCGTGGAAGACACATCGCCGCTGGCGGAGTCATAGGTTACGGTATCGCCGTGAAATTTATATTCAGTGAAATCGATTTCAACATCGCCGCGCAATGTATATACGTCACCTGCTTTTTCGCATTCATGGGCGTTGATGGTGACCGGCTGCTCTTCACTTATTTGGACATTCAATCTTTTGGGCAGTGGAGTTTTGTTTTTTTGCGGCCCGGTTGCGTTCGGTCCTTCCGGTTGAAGCTGGCGCGGCGGCGGAGAAGTAATGATCAGATGACAATTACCCGGTTGCGTGGCGGAGCTCACATCAGGGCTTTGCAACGCCGGATCAACAGCCGTTGTTTGTTCCACAGTTGCGGCCGGGACTTGGGCAGCGGGGCTTGGAAGCGCCTGGCTTGTTACTAGCGTTGCGCCGAGAAACAGATGACAAACCAAACCTGCTGTGATAACAAATTTATGTTGGGAACGCATGCCGTAGAAAAAGCCAGACTGGGCAAGTTAACACGGCGAGTTTTGTAAAAGCAAAAGTGCCCGGGCCCGGCTGCCTCCCTATTCTGGCGAAATCCGAACCTGCTTATGACCTGCCCCGTTTGTGGTAAGGGATCTCCGTGCGTACACACACATCAGGCCGACACCGGCTTTTTTGATCAAAGCTACATGGATGTCCAAACCAACGCGGGCGCTCTTCCAGCAGCGGTGGGCGGCGCACTGCCTGCCGAAAACGCGTGGCGCGACGAAGTAGCTTCACGGGTCCAACAACATCGCGCGCGCCGCCGGAAGCCTTATGATCCAAAAGCGCTGAAGCTGGATTTTCCCGCTGAAGGCCTGCATTCCTTTGCGATGGAGCCTGATCTCGCCGCTCCATTGGCGGCCCCGCCGGAACGATATTCTGAAATCATCCTCAACAAGAACAAGCCTGAGCCCAAGGTGATACGGTTTCCGCGCACGCAGCCCACTTACGTTCCCACGGTGGAAGAGGTCACGCTGGAAGAACTGGAACTGGCAGAACCGCTGCCGGAGATGCCACGCATTACCGAAGAACCAATCAGGGATGGAACGGAAACTGCGCTTGAACCAGAAGTTGCACCGTATGTAGCGGAGCCATTGCCTGCTGCAACCTATCAAGTGGAGCAGATGGAGTTGCTGCCGAGCTTTGCCGACATTCAGCTAGAGCCGGAACAGTCCAGAGCGGAGATTGATAGAGAAGTGATTCCGCGCCCGGCGGAGCTCAGCCAGCGCCTGATTTCAGGATTGGTGGATGCGGGGCTGGTGCTGGGAGCGAGCCTGGTTTTTGTTCTAACATTTTTGAAACTGGCGGAGGAGATGCCGCCTGCTCGCGCGATGCTGGCATGCGCTTTGGCCGTGAGCGGTATTTTCTGGCTTCTGTTTCAATACATTTTTCTGGTTTATAAACGCGCAACACCGGGCATGCGCTTTGCGCAACTGGAGCTTTGTACCTTTAGCGGAAATCGAGCAACCATCTTTGCCCGGCAGTATCGCGTTCTGGCAAGTGCGCTCTCCAGCTTTTCACTCGGGCTTGGCTATGCGTGGGCGCTGGTGGATGAAGACCGGGTGGGCTGGCATGATCGCATCAGCCAGACACATTTGCGGGCCATCCGCCATTTTGACTGGCAGTCGGTTTTGAAATCCCGAAGCGCAGCGCGGGAACCATATTACTACGATGATATGGAGGGCTAAAGGTTATAAGCCAAGGCCACGATAAAGCGACCATGCAAAGCCCAGAGATCTGAATTCTAGCTTGCCACGCGCTCACGGCATTCCTGGCATTGGCAGAGTTCCCGCAGATAATCCCACGAATAGATGCCGCTGGAGTGGCCGTCATTCCAGGCGATATTCAGCGCGTAGCGTCCCACGGCCTTTACCTCCAGGGGCCGGGCCGGCTCTTTGTACATAGGCAATAGGCTATTGGCAGGCTTGGGCGCTTCTCCGGGTTTACGATTTTGGTTGTTGCGCTCTTCCGTGCAGGTGGCGCAGGGGCATGCGTCGCGCAGCCATTGAAAGCCGTAGTGCGTTCGATGCCCGTCATCCCACTCAATATCCATGCCTGTACCTGTTGTGATGTTTACCTTGACCGACTTGGGATTAACGACCGCCATGATTTAAGTATCGCATTATCACTTCTTCTCACAATTTGATGGGCACAACCATGATTTTGTGACATTACCCCATCACAACCCCATAGATCAATGCTTGTGTGTAATGTCTGCAAGGAGAGGTTGATTCCTCGTGGCGAGGTATTATAGAGTTTGCCGT
>DASRCD010000551.1:0-3553 GCA_035653315.1 Candidatus Angelobacter sp. | reverse complement strand
GGCATGCTCTAATTTGCGCAGATGAACGCAGAGCACGATTCCCCTTGGCAAAGATAAACAAAAGCGGCGCCTATTACGGCACCGCTTCCTGGCTCGACAATGTTTTCGACTACTTTCCTTTCTGCTCGGCGATCCATTTATTTGTGCGGGCTTCCAGCATGTCCAGCGGGAGTGCGCCGCCATCAAGGATTTCATCGTGGAATTTGCGGATGTCGAACTTAGGCCCCAGTTCTTTCTTGGCGCGTTCACGCAGCTCTCGGATCTTTAACTGGCCAAGCTTATAGCTGAGCGCCTGCGCGGGCCATGCGATATAACGATCGGTTTCAGACTGGATCGTAGGTTCATCCACCGCGCCTGACTTGCGGAAAAATTCTACTACCTGGTCGCGCGTCCATCCTTTGGAATGGATGCCTGTATCAACAACCAGCCGCACGGCGCGGAAAAGCTCAGAAGAGAGCCGCCCGTAATCTGAAACCGGATCTTTATAAAAGCCAATTTCTTTCCCAAGTTCTTCCGCATACAAGGCCCAGCCTTCTGTATATGCGCTAAAGCCAAGGCCGTGCAGGCGGAATTTCGGCAGTCCGGTGAGCTGTTGCTGTACGGAAAGCTGCATGTGATGGCCGGGAACGCCTTCATGGTAGGCAATGGCTTCATCGTCAATTAAAGAGCGCTCGGCGAAGTTCGAAGTCGCCACAACCACGCGCCCCGGACGTTTGCCATCCGGCGTGCCGGTTACATAATGCGTTGCCGAAGCAGCCTGAAAAGGAGGAATCGCTTCCACCGTCACGGGCGACTTGGGCAGCAAGGTAAAGAGTTCCGGCAACTTTGGCTGCATCTGCGCAATGTATTTGCGGAAGTCATCAAGAATCTGCTCCGCGGAAGTAGGCTTATATTTTGTATTGGTCTTGAGTGAAGCGCGGAAAGAAGCGAGATCATTGAAACCTTCTTTCTTGGCGATGGCCAGCATCTCGGCCTCAATGCGGTCAATTTCGCGCAGCCCGAGCTGATGGATCTCATCGGGCGCCATGTGCGTGGTAGTGCGGCCATAAATATTGTTCTGGTAGCGCTTCTCACCATCAGCCAATGAGGTTACTGCCAGTGTGGTGCGGCCCTGCGGCGCGTATTCCTTGCTCACAAATTCGGCAAAGGCTTTATAAGCGGGGAAGACGTCATGGTTGATGGCGTCGTTGATTTGCTGCGTCAGCCGCTTCTGGTCGTCAGCGGAGATGCCGGCAGGAAACTTTTTTGTAGGCAGCAGGAACGGATCGGCATCGATAATGCCCTGGCACTGCACCGGAATTTTTTCCAGCAGGAACTTTACCGGCATCAGCTTGTCTTTCATGCCGGCGCGCATTACTTCCGTTGTCTGCGTCAACACGCGCGGAATCTGGTGCAGCCGGGCAATATAGTCCTCATAATGCTTTACAGAATCAAAGGGCACAGAGAGCGGCAGGTCAGCCAGCCCGGTATGGATGCCATTCATCTGGTTGACCGGCATTTCATATTCTTTCAGCGCGTAATCCGCCTCGCGCTGCTTGAATACGCGCACCAGCAGGTCATGAGAAAGCTGGTCCTGGTCGGCAAAGCCATCGGTGGAAATGGCTTCCAGCCGCTGCAGATATGCCTCGTCTTCCTTGTGCCGGTCGGCAATGGCCTTCAGGGAATGGTCGGCCAGCTTGTCGTTGTATCGATAATCGCCTACGGCAGTGGCGCGCTCGGGAAAATTGCGCAGCTCATTTTCATAGTATTCATCAAAGAGGGCATTCTGCGCGGCCAAACGGTCAGCCACAGGTTTAGCGTTTTGGTTTTGGGCAAAGAGGGAAATTGTGGCAAGCAACAGGAAGAGCAAGCTCTTGTGTAGGCGCATAGGCGTAATAGCGTACCAGAAGGTTCGGGTTATGCGAAGACGCCTTTCGCCGTTGTGACGCGAAGCCTCACCAATTTGGCCAATTGCTGACCACTGATTGCTAACTGCTGACTGCTAAGTTTTCAAAGATCATTCCCCATCGCGCCCTGGAGGGCTGCTGATTTCTCCCAGCCCACCCCACTCGACCCCAACATTTTGAATTTCCCTCTGTGTTCCTTCGTGTCCTCTGTGGTGAATGCTTTTTGAAGTTAGGCAGAGGGTCACAAGCTTTGACTGACTGCTGAATGCTGATTGCTGACTGCTGATCGGCAGAGGGTCACAGCCCAAAAACACGAAAACCCGGCTCTCCGCCGGGTTCAACCAAACTAAAATTGTGGAGCGCAGGCGCCCTCGCCTGCGATAACCATACTCTTGTGGCACAGGCACTCCTGCCTGTGCTCCTTGTTCTGCTAATTGCTAATTGCTAATTGCTAGTTGCCAATTGCTAGCTGCTTTTCCGCAGCTACAAACAAAACACGAAACTAAATTACCACGATTTCATTTCGCCGCAACAAAAATCTGCAACCCTCTGCCGAAACTTCCTACCATTACAACAACAAAATCTGCAGCCCTCTGCCGATAAGCCAAGTCCCGTTAGGGACGACCGATAATAGCCCGGTACGTGCCGCGTTCCGGCGCAGCCGGCACAAGGAATAAGTGCCGGGTCACAGATCAGGAAGAATGTTTCCTCGCTGTCGCAGGCCTTCGCGCAGCGCAGCGAGGCGACGCAATGAAGGAACCATACGATTTTGGTGAGTGCCTTTCGAAATTGTGTGATCCACGACAGCAACTTCGGACATTCCGGCTTCTTAGAAGTAGAGTAGATCATTAAAGAGTTGCCATTCTAATGTCTCGACCATAATCAGCCACACTCAATAATCATTGTCATCAGCGTTTGTTTTGCAGAGCCTAACTGGGTCTTACATTAGATAATGAGTGGCGCACTAGAAGCAATTAGAACTCGCCTCGCCAAAAATTGTATTAAGTCTACGTCATCCATCAAAAGATCCGCTTCCTTGCTGAAAGGCAAAATCATGTCTTCGCCTTGTCCGTTATCTAGGTTCTTGGTATGGACAACTTTGCACCGAATGTCATATATCCGTTCAGATGTTTGCTCAATGAGCGTTGCTTCGCTCGAAAGAGCTATTTTCTTCTCGCTAATCTTCTTATATGCATTCGTATAATATTGCTTTCGCCCGTCCGTTTCATTGAAGAAGTCAAGGAGCGCCGTCGCGTCCACACATTGGGCGAGTGTCACCATGAGCTGTCTTCGTTCGTCCAAAAGCGCTCCGCGTCTCCCTTCGAGGGTCGCATTCAGAATGGTATTTATAGAAGAATCTTTGGTTGGGTCAAAACTAGGGTCTTTTAAGAGATTCTTGATTTTAGAGATTGTTGCTTGCCTTGAATACCGCGGAAAAAAGAATTCAATACACTGATAGAAGGCCAAAAATTGCAGAAGCGGCATTGCTGTGGCACTACGAGCATACCAATAGAGAGCGGAAGGTGTTTTTTCGTAAGAAAACCGAGGAGATGTCAATTGAGCATCCTCATCGAGTTTCCGTCTTTCGGATGACCTGCGGGACAAAACGCGATCTCTGCCTAAAGTAAGAGCGGAATCAAATCGAAAATCGATTTGCATAAAAAGAG
>DASRCD010000550.1:0-9528 GCA_035653315.1 Candidatus Angelobacter sp. | reverse complement strand
AAGGCAATTCCGGCGACGAGCTGGCGGACTTCCGTGCCTATGTCCACTTCAAGACGGAGCAGCTTGTCCGCGCCTTTCACTTTTTCCGCGACTTTCACCTGCCCCACGCGCAGCTCTACTTTCAGGAAGTCGTCAATGGAGATTTTGCCGTCAGCAGAAGCAGCTTGCGCTGGCTGGCTTGTAGCTTGCGCCGTTTGTCCAGCGGCTGGAACAGCGGCTTTGGCTGCCGGAGCAGCTTCGGTTGGGCCATGTGCGGCCTGGGTTGCGGGCTGTCCGGCTTGCGCGCCTTCGCCTGCGGGAGTTGCGGTTGATGATGATGTGGAGGCAGCCTGTGCTGCTCGCTCCTGTTCCATCTGGTGCATCCTCTCAATAAAAGTTTTATCGGCGCGCGGGAAGACTGGTTCCACTTTGCCGAGCTTGCCGCCGAGGGGCAATTGCGCCCACTTCAGTTCTGCCAAATTAAATTTACTGATTTCGCCCAGACCAAGCTGTGCCCAGATTTTTGCTGTGGACTCAGGCAGCACCGGATGCGCCAGCGCAGTAACAATGCGCAACGCTTCCGCCGCCGTGTACAGAATGGTGGCCAGACGCGCCTTGTTCTCTTCACCTTCTTTTTCGGCGACGATCCAGGGCTCTTCATCCACCAGATATTTATTCACCGCGCCCACCAGGGTCCATGCTGCTTCCAGCGCGCGCGAGAACTGGAATTCATCAAAATGCTGGCTGAATTCCTGGATGGCATTCAGTGCGTGCTCTTTGATTACATTGTCCGCGGCCCGGCGCGCTACCGTGGGCGAAGGATACGGCACCGATCCGTTAAAGTAGCGGTTAATCATGGTCAGGGTGCGGCTGGCCAGATTGCCCAGATCATTGGCCAGATCGGAGTTATAGCGCTGCACCAGCGCGTCAAAGCTGAACGCGCCGTCCTGGCCAAAGACAACTTCCCGCAGCAGGAAATAACGCAGCGCATCATTGCCCAGAACGTCAATCACCGTCTCCGCGCGGACAATATTGCCGCGTGACTTGGACATTTTATTTTCTTCAAACAGCAGCCAGCCATGCGCCACCACGGATTTAGGCAGCGGCAATCCGGCAGCCATGAGGAATGCGGGCCAATAGACGCAGTGGAAACGGATGATCTCCTTGCCGATCATGTGCACGTCAGCAGGCCAATATTTCTCAAAACTTTTTTGCTCGGCTTCTTCTTTTCCACCCAGGCCCACGGCAGTGCAGTAGTTGCTTAGGGCATCCAGCCATACATACATCACATGCCTGGGATCGCCAGGAACCGGGATGCCCCATTTAAAGGTGCTGCGGCTGATGGAAAGATCGCGCAGGCCGCCTTTTACGAAAGCAATCACCTCATTGCGGCGGGTATCCGGACGAATGAAGCCGGGTTCCTGCTGGTAATGGGCCAGCAGCTTGTCGGCAAAGGCGGAAAGCTTAAAGTAATAGTTTTCTTCGCTTACGGTTTCAGTGGGGCGTCCGCATTCCGGGCAGGGAGCGCCGGGCCCCACGGAGTCAACATATAACTCGTCAAAAACGCAATACTGGCCGGTATAAGTCCCTTTGTAAATAAAGCCTTTTTCCTGAATAAGTTTCCACAGTTCCTGCGCACCCTGCTTATGGCGAGGCTCCGTGGTGCGGATGAAATCATTATTGGAGATGTTCATCCGTTCAAACAGGCTGCGGAACTGGCCGGAAACCTCATCGGCAAACTGCTTGGGCGTTTTTCCGGCAGCGGTGGCGGATCGCTCAATCTTCTGGCCGTGCTCATCTGTACCGGTAAGGAAATAGGTGTCATAGCCCAGCATGCGCTTGCGCCGGGCAATGGCATCACAAACCAGGGTGGTATAGGCGTGGCCAATGTGAGGACGCGCATTGACGTAATAAATGGGGGTCGTTATATAAAATTTCTGGCCCTTATCCATTGGTTTTGTCCAGATAGTTCTTAATGGCTAGCTGCATGACTGTTTTTAAAGGCACGTTTCTTTCCTGCGCAATGCGCCGGCAATCTTCATACTCAGGAGCGTAGTTGCTGATACTGCCGTTCAGGTTGGCCAGCTTCATACGAATATCGCCCCAAGGCGTGCTGACGCTCACATGACGGCGCGCCAGAACGGCCCGGTTTTCCTGGCGCATCCGCACGCCAAGCGTAGTGGTTTCCGCCAGGATAAGTTTTGTCAGGCGCTGGCTATCTTCCGTCCGGCACAGGACGGTCATCAGCATGCCGGGACGGTTCTTCTTCATCTGCACCGGAGTGCCAAAGACGTCCAGTGCGCCGTTGCTCAACGCCTGTTCCATCACATAGCCAAAGACTTGCGGTGACATATCGTCAACATTGGCTTCCAGTACTGCAATCTCTTCCACCGGGAATGGTGATTCCTGCAGCGTTGCCGTTTCACCCACGGTGAGCCGCAGCACGTTGGGATAACTTTTAAAGTTCCGGGTACCCGCGCCATAAGCGATCTTTTGCGCTTTCATTGCGGGAAACCTGGAAAAGCGTGATGCCAGCACGCTCACGATGGCGGCGCCTGTGGGCGTGACCAGTTCTTTCTGTATCTCGCCGGAATAAACCGGCGCATTCTTCAGCAGCTCAAGCGTGGCTGGGGCCGGGATGGGGAAAGTGCCGTGAGCGCAAACCACGGTGCCGCCACCAACGTTGAGCGGGGAGCAAATCCATTCATCTACACCCAACGTTTCCGCGCCGACCGAGGCGCAAACAATATCAACAATGGCGTCAATCGCGCCGACCTCGTGAAAGTAAATCTTTTCAATATCAGAGTTATGGACCTTGGCTTCCGCGGCACCCAGCGCTTCAAAAATTTTGATGGCGCGATCTTTTGCGGACTGGCTGATGGCTGCAGCCTGAATAATCTGGCGGATTTCTTTTAATCCGCGATGGGAATGACTGTGGCTATGCGAGTGTTTATCGTGACTGTGCGAATGCTCATGCGCTCCATGATGGTGTGAGTGTTCGCCATGTGAGTGCGAATGAAGATGGCTTCCTGGAGCGCTATCGCCCTCGCCTGCGTTTTCACTAGCATGTGAGTGCGAGTGCTCATGTACGTGCCCGTGCTCATGATCATGAGAGTGAGTATGTTCGTGACTATGCGAGTGGGCGCGTGCTGACGGCGGAGTGCTCTGTGCTTTTTCCCAAAACTCCTCGCGCGGCAGTTCTTTTTCCCCGGCGGCAATCACGTCCAGCTTGGTCGCGCTGATGCCGCTGCGGTCCACACGGGAAATCTCCAGACGGGCGTCAACGCCCAGGGCTTCCACGGTACGGGTAAAGACTTCAGGCGGAACTCCGGCATCGAGCAGGGCGCCCAGGAACATATCGCCACTGATTCCGGAAAAACATTCTAGATAAGCAATGCGCATGAAAAAGGGTCTAAACTTTCCATCATAGGGTTAGTACGCTCTGCCGTCAAACTACCCGCCATGTGGCTGTTTGCTATAATCACCTTTTCCATCAGCAACTTACAGCCATGTCTAGACGCGCGGCTGCAGGTTTGAAGATGGCCAGCCTCTACATTCATAAAAAGGTATTCAACTTTGTATCTGGAACTACAGCAGCAGCTTATCCAGCGTGTCCGTAACGTTTTAAAGCAACAGTTTGGCGTGGAACTGGAGCGGGTAGTGGTGGACCAGCCGCCAAACGTCGGTTTGGGCGAGTACGCTCTGCCGCTGAGCTTTGAGCTGGCCAAAAAGCTGCGGAAAGCTCCACGCAAGATCGCGGAAGAAATTGTGGCAGCGCTGGGCCAGGTGCCGGGGTTTGAAAAGTTTGAGGTCGCAGGGACGGGGTACATCAATGCGCGTTTGAACCGGGCAGAAGCGGCGCGATTGCTTCTTACGTCGCAGGCGGAGAGAGGTCCCGCCGGCGGACAGAAAGTTTTAGTCGAGCACACCAGCATTAATCCCAACAAAGCGGCGCATATCGGACATTTGCGCAATGCCATTTTGGGGGACACATTTGTCCGGCTGCTGCGGGCAGCGGGCGCGCATGTGGACGTGCAGAACTATATCGACAACACCGGCGTACAGGTTGCCGATGTTGTGGTGGGCTTTTTGTATCTGGAGAAAAAAGGGAAGAGCGAGATTGAAGCGCTGATTGCGCAGGCGGCAAAGGGCGGACAGCGGTTTGATTTCTACTGCTGGGACCTCTACGCGCGCGTCTCGCAATGGTATGAACAGAGCAAAGACAATTTAAAGCTTCGCCTGCAAATGCTCCATGATATTGAAGCCGGGGGAAATGAGGCCGCCGAGATTGGCAAACTGATTTCAAACGCGATTATCCGGCGGCACCTGGAAACCATGCAGCGGCTGGGCATTCAGTATGACTTTCTGCCGCAGGAAAGCGAAATCCTGCATTTGCATTTCTGGGAGCTGGCTTTCGAACTGCTCAAGCAGAAGGGCGTGCTCTACTTTGAGACTGAAGGCAAAAACAAAGGCTGCTGGGTGATGAAGCGGGCTGGATCTTTGCAGACCGCTAAACAGCGGTGCGCAACTGAAAACGATGAGGCTGCTGAAGCCAAAGCGGGACCGGATGAAGATGCCAAGGTGATTGTGCGGTCGAACAACACCGTAACCTACGTGGGGAAAGACATTGCGTATCACTTGTGGAAGTTTGGGCTGCTGGGCCGCGATTTTGGATACCAACGCTTCTACCAATATCCAGATGGACATGAAGTGTGGATTTCCGCCGAGACCAGCGAACCGGGCGCACCGCACTTTGGCGGCGTAAACGCCATTTATAACGTGATCGACTCACGCCAGGCGGACCCGCAGAACAATGTCATTGAGGCCATTCGTGGGCTTGGCTATACCGAGCAGGCGGAGAACTATCATCATTTTTCCTATGAGATGGTGGCGCTCACGCCGCGCTGCGCCATGGAACTTGGGTATCAGGTTCCGGAAGACGAACAGAAGAAGGCGTATATAGAGGTCTCAGGCCGCAAAGGATTTGGGGTAAAAGCAGACGACCTGATGGATTCCCTGATTGGCGCGGCGCAAAAGGAAGTGGACACGCGGCATCCGGAGATGCCGGAGGCCGAGCGGCGAAAAATTGCGTCACAGATTGCCATTGGCGCATTGCGCTATTTCATGCTGAAATTCACCAAGACTTCAGTGATTGCTTTTGACTTTAAGGAAGCACTGAGTTTTGAGGGCGAAACCGGCCCTTATGCGCAGTATGCGATTGTGCGAGCGAGCAATATTTTTCGCAAGGCGAGCTTAAGCGCGGAAGAGATTCTTGCCGGTGAGATTGATTTGCGATTCCTGAAAGAAGATGACGAGCTTTGGGAGCTATGGCTGCGCGCCGGACAGCTCTCCGCCCTGGTGGAGCAATGCATTGCGACAACCGAGCCGGCTTATGCGGCGAAATATACTTTCCAACTGGCGCAGCAGTTTAACAACTTTTATCACAAGCACCATATCCTGACGGAAGAAGATGAAGGTCGTAAACGATTTCTGCTGGCCACGGCGGCGATTGTACGGCAGGCGCTCATACAAAGTCTTGCGCTGATGGGGATTGAAGCTCCGGCGGTGATGTAACCGGCTTAGCCGCAGATATGCAGACGACGCAGACACCGGGCAGGAATGCATATCTGCCGAGAATAAACCCGAGCCCCCGAAATCTATAAGCATTTTAAGAAACAATGTTCAGAGTAGCTGCTTTTTCATCTCTGGTTAAGCTGCATTCTTAAACCGCATTCGATGGTAATCTGAGTTACGACGTTTCGGCGCTCAAGTAGTCCGGCATTCTGAATGGATATTCTTCAAACACTTTTTGAGCAGCATTTTCACACGCTTGCGGAGCGGGTGCAGCCATTGCAGGGCCAGCTTGGCGGCTCAGGGCGGAGCATTGTGCGGCTGGCATCGGGAGAACATTCCGCAGTCGGAATTATCCATGATGTGCGCGAAGAGAATGTTGCCTTCATTGAATTTTCGCGGTATTTCCGCCGCATGGGATTGCCAGTTCCGGAAATCTATATTGCAGACCTGAAACAGGGCGCCTACCTGGAAGAAGACCTGGGCGATACAACGCTGTTTGAATTCCTTTCAGAAAACCGGTCAGGCGCGGAGATTGCCCCGCAAGTGGTTGCAGCGTATCGCAAAGTGGTTGAAATCCTGCCACGCTTCCAGGTGGAAGCCGGGCATGATTTGAATTACAAGGTCTGCTATCCGCGCAGCAGTTTTGACGGCCAGTCCATTACCTGGGACCTGAATTACTTCAAATATTATTTCCTCAAGCTGGCCGGAGTGCCGTTCAATGAGCAGTTACTGGAACAAGACTTCAAGCGCCTGACAAAATTTCTGCTCACTGCTCCGCGTGATTATTTTTTGTATCGAGATTTTCAATCGCGCAATGTCATGCTGGTGAATGGCCAGCCCTATTTTCTGGATTATCAGGGCGGGCGCAAAGGCGCGCTGCATTATGACATTGCCTCGCTTTTGTATGACGCCAAGGCCGACCTGCCGCCCGAATTACGCCAGCAGTTGCTGGACCATTATTTAGACACCTTGACGGGCATGCTTCCCATTGAGCGTGATGCGTTCATGCAGCATTACTATGCATTCGTTTATATCCGTCTCATGCAGGCGTTGGGAGCTTATGGCTTTCGCGGATTCTACGAGCGCAAAGCGCACTTTCTGCAGAGCGTGCCGTATGCGTTGAAGAACCTGTGCTGGCTGCTGGAGAATGCACAAGTCCCAATCGCTTTGCCGGCGCTGATGAGCGCTTTCAAGAGCATGGTCACATCAGTGAAATTGCAGGCAATTGCCGGAGAGATGGCGCACCGCGGCCAGCCTGCGTTCGCGGAGAAATCCCAAGCCTCTGTGGTTGAAGATAAAGACCTGATTGTGCGGGTTTATAGTTTTTCTTTTCATCAGGGCGGGCCTGCCAAGGATGAAACAGGGAATGGCGGCGGCTTTGTGTTTGACTGCCGTGGCATTCTTAATCCGGGCCGCGAGGAGCGGTTCAAGGCGCTTACCGGAAAAGATGCGCCGGTGATCGAATACTTGCAACAGCAGGAGAGTGCGCGGCAGTTTTTTGCCAACGCGCTGGCCATGGTGGATGCAAGCGTGAAGGATTACCAGAAACGCGGCTTCAAGAACCTGATGGTATCTTTCGGTTGCACGGGCGGGCAGCATCGCTCGGTCTATATGGCGGAACAGTTAGCGGCAAAGCTGCGCGGCAGGGAAGGCGTTCAGGTTGTGTTGAAACACCTGCAACTGGAAAAGATGGCCATGCAAAAAGAAGAGAAATCCAGCCGATGAAAGCCATGGTCCTTGCCGCTGGGCTGGGAACGCGGCTGCGTCCGCTGACGAATGACCGGCCCAAGGCTCTGGTAGAGGTGGCCGGGAGAACGCTGCTGGAGATCACGCTTACGCGCCTGCGTGAGTTCGGCATTCACAACGTAATCATCAACGTGCATCATTTCGCCGGGCTCATGCTGGAATATCTGAAGAAGAACAACAACTTCGGGATGCAACTTGAAATTTCTGAAGAGCCGGTCCTGCTTGATACGGGCGGCGGGCTGAAAAAGGCTGCATGGTTTTTTCAAACCGATTCCGGCGCAGATGAGCCTTTCCTTTTGCACAACGTTGATATTGTCAGCACCATTAATTTTGCGCGCATGGCGCAGCAGCACACACAATCGGGAGCACTGGCAACTCTGGCGGTGCAGCAGAGGAAGACGTCACGCTATTTACTGTTCAATGAACAGATGGAGCTTTGCGGCAGACGTCTTGTAAAAGAACAGAAGTTGGAGCTGGTTGGCGACGCAGAACATGCGCAGGAGTTGGCATTTTCCGGCATTCATATTATTTCGCCACGGATGTTGAACCTGATGAACGAAACAGGCATTTTTTCCATCATTGATTGTTATCTTCGGCTGGGAGGGCAGGGCGAAAAGATTATTTCGTTTTCCGCAGACGAATACTATTGGCGCGATCTGGGGACGCCAGAAAGCATTGCGCAGGCGACGGAAGACTTGAAGAATCTGCATTTGTAATAAGCTGATTGGATTTTCGCAATATATTTGCTATCGTAACTATCAGTCATTGAAAGAAGTCACATCAGGAACTTTGGCAGCCGCAACGGGAAACCGTTGCGTTTTGTGCTTCTGGGCGTTGCGACCCTCTGCCTAACATCAAAAGCATTAACCACAAAGGACACGAAGGAACACAGAGGGAAATTCAAAATGTTGGGGTTAAGTGGGGTCGAATGGGGTGGAAACCGGAGGGAGGGGGCGGGGGTGGCGAAAGGTACAGACCAGGTGCATTCCTGACAGAATGGATCTATGGCTTTGCTGACAGTGCAAAGACAGGAGCTTGCGTCTAAAAGCCTGGTTTTGAGTCTAAAGGTTACTTGAAAGCTGAGCAGCGCAGGCAGCCAAGCCGGAAGTCATTGGTCAATGGGTTTGAGGGACACGCGGCTGCAAGCCCTTTTGTCCTAGGTGAAACACTGGCAAGGAGCACCGGAAAGGAAAATAACGGGTAACATGCGAATAGAAACATCTGGAGAAATCTGCTGTGGTGAGCAACGGTACTGAATTGGAATCGGTGCGGACGGTCGCCGTGGTCCGGCATTATAAGCTGGGCCGCACGGTTATTCCTGCCGTGGATGGCGTAAGCCTGGCGGCTGGGCGCGGAGAGTTTATCGCATTGCTGGGATCTTCAGGGTCGGGCAAGTCAACGCTGCTGAACCTGATTGGCGGGCTGGACCGTCCCAGCTCCGGCGCCATAGTGGTGGAAGGCTCGGACCTTGCCACCATGACTTCCGAGCAGCTTGCGCATTACCGGCGGTACACGGTGGGCATGGTGTTCCAGTCTTTCAACCTGGTCCCGACCATGAATCTTTATGAAAATGTTGAGCTGCCCATGCGCTTTGCTGAAGTCAAACGCCGTGAGCGCCGGGCGCGTGTGATTGAAGCGCTGGAACGGGTGGGATTGAGCGATCGCATTGGTCACCGGCCAAGTGAAATGTCCGGAGGCGAGCAACAGCGGGCGGCGCTGGCGCGAGCGCTGGCCAATCGCCCCAAGCTGCTGCTGGCGGACGAGCCCACGGGCAACCTTGATTCCAAGACCGGCAAAGAGATCATGGACCTGATCCAGGAATTGAATCGCACGCTGGGAATGACCGTGATCATGGTGACACATGAACGGCCGCTGGCGGAGCGCTATGCCAACCGCCTGGTGTTTCTGGGCGACGGCAAGTTGCTGGGCGAAACCATGAACGATCTGGAGAAGATGGGAGCTACACGGTGAAAGCTTACGATTTGATAGAGCTTGCCGGACGCAATCTGCGTGAAGCAGGCCTGCGAAATTCATTGACCACGCTGGGCATTGGCGTTGGAGTGGCATCACTGGTTGCCATGCTGTCATTGGGTGTTGGCCTGCAAAAGCTGGCAACACGCCAACTTGGGCGCTCTGGATTGTTCGATACAGTTGTGGTCACATCACGACAAGACGCGCGCGGCCCCCGGTTTGGGCAGGCAGCTCCAACCAGTGGCCAGGCTAAACCCT
>DASRCD010000549.1:0-3394 GCA_035653315.1 Candidatus Angelobacter sp. | reverse complement strand
CTCGGATATCTTGGCACTTCCTGATGTAGCGCTGCCGTGGCCCGCACATTGCGCATTACAAAGCCGCTTCGCGGCGCAGTGGGCATACGTGTGATGTCGAACCGCAGGTCTTGCTTGGGAACGTCATACGTAATGGTGCGCGTAAGGAAATGAAGCGCCAGCGCCACGTTGTGCATGGTGATCCACTCGCCAGGGCAACGATGGCCCTGCACGCGCGGCCCGCCGCCTTGCGGAATAAAGTTATATGCGCTGCCATTCCAGCGCTGAAACCGTTCCGGCCAGAACTCGTGTGGCTGCTCCCAGATTCGGGGATCATGGTCTGTCCCATGCACGTCCAGCAACACCAGCCTCCCCTTTTGAAAGTGGTGCCCTTTCCACTCAAATGATTTGCGGACAAGCGCGCCTAGATAAGGCGTGAAAGGATAGAAGCGCCGCACCTCCTGCATGAACAGGTCAGTGTATTCTCCATGTCCCGCGCTCTCTTCCAGAATTCGTCTTCGACTGGCTGGATGCTGGTGCAGCGCCAGCGCGGCAAAAGTGATATACCACGAGACGGCAACCGTGGGACGGATCACATTGATCAGTTCCACGGCGGCAGTTTTTGTGTCAAGCAGCCGTCCATTCAGTCCACGATGAGAAGCCATGATGCCCAGCGCTGATTCCGCATCCACCTGCATCTGGCCCCGGCGCACGCTTTCAATAATTCTTCCAATCCAAGCCTGCGTGGCGATTCGCGCAAGCTTGCCATTCCATAGCCTTGGTCCCACGCCACCAAATGCATCCACCATGCGGCTGAAGTCCCGTGCGCGTCTTGGCGCTTCCGCTTCCGGCAGCGGTACTCCGGTCCACGCGCACATGGCGCGTGTGAGGATACGCTGTGTCTCATCAAAAAGCACAACACATTCCTGGTTCTCCCAGCGGTGAATTGCCATGCGCCATTGCTGTGCTGTCTCATCCATCAGGCGAGCCAGGCTTGCCGGCGACATCAGGGCAAGAAATGCGGCTTTGCGATTGCGGTGCTCCTCGCCCTCTAAAGTGTGCAGCGCATTTTTGCCGAATAATGATGTGACTACGCGCCGGGGAATGGCATTGCGCCTCTGAAACTTTGATTCGTCATAAAAAAGCTCGGCGGCCTCCGGGCCGTGAATGCATATTGTCCGCTGGCCCAGGATGCGCGTTTGAAAAATATCAGAACCGAACCGGCGGCAACGGTTCCAGATAAAATCATAGCCTTCCCGCAGCATGTTCAGGGTACTGTCAATGGCCGGGTCGCGTGGAATCTGGGTCATGTTCTCTTAGAGTTTGGGTGTTGCTGCAAGGTTTGAACAAGGATTCATGTAAACAGAAAAAAGCCCTCCGCAAAATCTGGTGGCTCCGCGGAGGGCGATAAGCTGCGTTAAGCAATCTTCTCTATCTTGTCCTTCAATCTGCCAATCATGGTTTGCTGCTGCTCTTTCTGAGCAAATGCCTCCGGCTCAGGCGGTGCAAGCGTGGGCTCCTGTCCCAGAGGACGGCCCTGTATGACAGTGAACTCTCCTTTGCCATCGAGCGAGGGCCCGCTATTGAAACGTCCTGTAGGCATGCCTCCGTCCGTTGCCGTAGAGAAGAAGGCGTAGCTGAACTCGCCCTTTTCCTGGCTCTGCGGAAAGCTGTTCGGGATCGGCAACTGTGAATTTAAGCCGCCCAGTTCTTCCAGAACGGCAAGCCATTGCTGCTGGTGCATGGTATCGCGTGCAATCAGGAAGGACCACATGTCCTTCATGCCCTGGTCCTCCGTCATGCCAAACAAGCGGCAGGCCAGAGTGCGGCCGGAAGCTTCAGCAGTTGCGTTGGCCAGCATGTCAGCCGCAATGTTGCCGCTGGCATATACGTGTGAACAGTCAAATGGCACGCCATCACTGTTTACGGGGAGCGCAGCCAGGCCGGTGGAAAGAATATGGCGCGGATTCATTCCTCCGAGCACGGCCCTCACCATTGGGTCTTTTGCGCCTTCTTCCTGCATGCTCAAAGGCGCGCCTTCCAGATTCAGCGCCACTGCGGTTGCCAGCATTTCAATGTGTCCAATTTCTTCTGTCGCTGTTTCCAGAAGCATGTCGCGATATTTTTTAGGGCCTCGCGACCCCCACGCCTGGAAAAAATATTGCAGGCAAACGCGGATTTCCCCTTCAATGCCGCCGATGGCCTGCTGCAGCATCTTGGCATAAAGGGGGTTGGGATTATCGACTTTAACTGGATACTGTAGACGGTTGTCGTGAAAATACATGAATGCTCCTTGGAGTTGTTAAAACTTAATCAACTTTGACTTCCGCCTTGGCAATGCCGGGATGAATACGGGTAGCTGCGAAAATGAAGCGTCTCGTCAGCACTTACTAAGGGTTAGTGGTGAGCCGTGTACATAGATTTCAATCAAACTCGCCGGCTCACCTGAAATAAACTATGAGTGAGCATGGAACTTGCATCACTCAACTGCGCCGTAAACTGCCATGCCGTATTTGTCCCTCTCGTCAGGCGGAAAATGTTTAAACATTTTTTCGGTTGCTTTATCCAGCTTGTTCTCATTCTTTTCTGGTTTTTCTGAAAGGGTGTCTTGCGCGGTACCGCGCCAGATGAGCTGCTTGTTTTGCGCGTCATACATGTCGATGATTACAGTTCCAACGCGCGTATTCTCCACGCTGGTGGTCGCTGTGGTCCCTCCAAAGCCGCCCCAGCGCCAGCCGCCAAAGCCATCATAAAAAGTCTGGTAGGTCTGCTGGTTCTTTGTGGCCCCAACAGCGGTGATCGCCACGTCGCCGCCGGAATCCTGCCTTTGCCATCCTTTGGCTTGCAGTTCCTTGTCCACTGCGCCGGTAATGCGCGATTGCCATAGAGGATCTTCCGTATGCACTTTGGCCCAGTAATAGGTGTGGTAACGCTCGAAATTCGCGTGATGGTCGTAATCAGTTGTTACGTCTTGCGCGGCAGAAACGCCCGTGAACAGGCATAAACAGGTAAAAGCAAACGCCAGAACCAACCGGCTCATTCTTTTCATGTGGACTCCTCATTCCAGTTCTTAACCAAATGGATGCGATGTCCAAGAATCAGGCGGTCACAGAAAGGTTAGCCAAGATGCGTCATTCACAATTGAGCGTCTCTACATTCCTGTACACAGGAAAAGAGGCGTAAATTTCACAGTTTGTAAAAGGCCCAATAATTTTAGCGGCGTTCTATGGCGTTATAGATCGGGAAACTTTGATAATCGTTTGCGATGGAGAATTAAAACTCGCGCCGTCCACTTGCCCGGCGCGTACGCGCGTTCAATTGAAGAATCAGAGCGCGGGAGAATCAAACTGCTCTGCATCCAGATTGTAAATTTGAGCGTCCGCTCCCGCGTAGCTTCAAGCCGCTGAACCCATAT
>DASRCD010000548.1:0-2146 GCA_035653315.1 Candidatus Angelobacter sp. | reverse complement strand
CCATATCAGCAGAGCTGCAATGAGGTTTCAGTGAAAAAAGGCAGCCTATACGCCAAATGCCAGGACGAAAAAGGCAAATACCATTCCACCAGGCTTTCTGATTACGCGCGGTGCAGCTCTGACAATACCAATAAAAACGGTAATCTGGAATGCGCGCACGAAGGCAATGCCGCTTCGAACCTGCCGATTGGTTCTTACAATGAAACCTGCAAAGACATTCGCATGAAAGGCACCACGCTTCATGCTGTCTGCAAAAGCAACGATGGCCGTGAACTGCCAACTTCTTTGCGCGAGGCCAATCGCTGCATGGATGGCGTAGTAAATTTAAATGGAATCCTTACCTGCCAGGTCAATGACGTGCTTCCGCCGGGATCGTATATCTCTACTTGTAAAGACATCCGTATGAAAGGGACAACGCTGTACGCTTCCTGCAATAACGGAAAAGACCAGTGGCTGAATGCGGAAATGCATCAAGCTAACCAATGCACCGGTGACATTGCCAACCAGAATGGGGCGCTCCGCTGCACGCCGTTCAGAACTATGGAAAGACGCTAATCCTTACAGTTGGATTAAGTTACTTAGTCGCCGAGCGCAAGCTGGACGCACGCGCCGGAGGATTGTTAAACCACTTCGGCCTCACGCAAAGCTGTAATTTCTTTCTCTGCATAGCCAAGTTCACGCAGAATTTCGTCTGTATGTTCGCCCAGTGCCGCCGCACGCTGGCGAATGCCCGCTGAAGCCGCGGATAGTTTCACCGGCGTATCTGCCAGCGGTATAGGCTTGGCTGCGCCAGGATGATCAACGTAGCGCAACAGTTCCCGCGCCTTCACCTGTGGGTCTTGCAGCACTTGATCTAACTCAAGAACAGGACCGGCGGGAACGCGGGCTTTTTCCAGCTCAGCAATGGCTTGTTCGGTTGTGCGCGTGGAAAGCCATGCATTCATGGCTGCCGTAATAGCTTCGCGGTTATCGGCGCGAAGCTGATCAGTGGCAAAGCGTGGATCGGTAATAAAATCCGGTCGCTCAACCAGCCGTGCCCAACGGGCAAACATGTCATTACCGACCGCAGAAACAACGATCCAGCCATCTTTTGTTTTATACGCATCAGAAGGCGCTGCATAAAAGCTGGCATTGCCCAGTTGCCTGCGCTCAATGCCCAGCACAGACCGCTCAGCAAGCAGGCCTTGAGTAAAGGCAATGCTGGTTGCCAACAGAGAGCCGTCCACAATCTGGCCTTCTCCGGTTTGCGCGCGATGATAAAGCGCCACCATCACGCCAAAAGCCGTATGTAAGGCAGTGCCGAAATCCGCAAACGGAACTATGCCGCGCATCGGAGTCCCGGGGAAACCAGTAAGGCTCATGGCGCCGGACATGGCCTGCGCAACGGTATCAAAGCCCACACGGTTCGCATACGGGCCATCCGGGCCAAAGGTGGAAATGCGGGCCAGGATAATGTCCGGCTTGATGGCGCACAATGAGTCGTAATCCAGGCGCATGCTTTGCAACACGTTCATGGGCAGGTTGGCGACGACAACATCCGCGCTCTGCGCCAGCTTCTTGATGATTTCTGCCGACTCTGATTTAGAGCTATCCAGCGTGAGACTGCGCTTGTTGCGATTGAGAGAAAGAAAGCCGCCGCCTTCGCCGCTTTCAGTAATCGCGGCAATATAGCGATCTTCACTGCCATTGCGGCGGTCCACGCGAATCACATCCGCGCCCATATCCGCCAGCAGCATGGCGCAATATGGCCCGGCGATGAAGCGGCCAAAATCAATTACGCGAATGCCGGAGAGCGGAAGCATGGTCATGAGTGCTCCTTATTTGTGAATTTGCGACCCTGCTTCTCCCATCAGCAACTGCACCACTTCATCCATCGCCGCCAGTACTTTGCTGGGCGGCAGATTGTGATTGTTGCAGAAGATGGAAAAAACAATCGGCGTGCCGGAGTGCGTTTCCGCATAACCGGAAAGCGCGTTCACATGGCTGAGCGATCCGGTTTTGGCATGGACTTTTCCGGCTGCGGGGGTATTGAGAAAACGGTCTGCAAGCGAACCATCCACTCCGCCCACGGGTAGCGATTCTTCATAAACTGCGCCCCATGGTTGATGGGCTGCATACAGCAGTAATTTAACCGCGGCGGCAGGGC
>DASRCD010000547.1:0-2373 GCA_035653315.1 Candidatus Angelobacter sp. | reverse complement strand
TTCGGCACGGTGTAGCCATGGCGCGCCTGGGGCGCATCAATCAACACAGAGATTACGCCGGAGTGGGCAAGCGCCAGCGCTTCATCGAGAAACTCGTCTTTATTGGCCAATGGCGAGCCTTTGCCCAGCCAGTGTCCCCAGATAATGGCGGGAAACGGCCCATTGCCATGAGGAATAAGAATGTATGCAGGCACACGTTCGTCATTTGAGCCGGCATAATTCATCTCAATCAAGCGCACGTTGCCGCGCATTTCAACATTGGTTTCACGCTGGTCAAGGCTGGCGCGGCTGCTGTATTCAAAGCGCGGAATCAGGTCAGGATAAGAGAGCTTGGCCGGCGCTTCCGATGATTCATTCGCCGGCGCTGGCGTGGCTGAGTTTGCCGGCGAAGACGCTGGAGTTGGCGAAGCGGAAGAATCCGGAGCGGAGCCTGAGGGATGCCGATTGAGCGTTGGCCTGTCTGATTGCGCCGCGGCTGCGACAACCAGAAAAAGCAAAAGAGCAATGCAGATTGCGCGCATAAAAAGATTCAAACGGAAAACGATCATAGGTGATGGGGCCAGGCTACGCGGCTATTTCTCCTGGAGAGATTTCATCCACATAACACCACATCCATGCTTCACCGGGCTCAATGGAGCGGATGAGCGGGTGCTTGCTGCGATGAAAATGTTTGGTGGCATGCTTATTCTTGGATGAGTCACAGCAGCCCACGTGCCCGCATTCCAGGCAGAGCCGCAGATGCACCCAGGTATCTCCGGTTTTAATGCACTCTTCGCAAACGTGCTTGTCCGTGGTGGTGAGCTTGATCTGTTTTGTGTGCGTGCAGGTTTCTGGCATTTTCTTCTCCTCAGGCCGCTCCGGCTTCCGGCTCGGCTGGCCGTTCCAGTAATGCTCGGTCCCATTTCCCCAGCGTTGCGCCGGCTTCATAGGTGCTCTGCAAAAAATCTAAAATTGTTCCGGTAGGGGAGCTGCTTTGGACAACAGCAGGATGCATCAGCACGAACTCTCCCACTTGCGCGTTGTAAAAGGCCGCCTCCGGACGGACTTTCTGCTGGCCGAATCCTTGCGGTTCGGGCGCAGCATAACAATAAAATGCCGCATCTTTTACGTCGCCGCCGCCCGGCCACCATCCGGCGCTGATGACTTCATGCGAATAGGCTTCCTGCATGATCTTTCGCAGCACCGGGTCCGCATCATTCCGCTGAGGAGCCAAACGTCCTGAGAACCGAGTCACAGCAAGATCAAAGCTGCCCCAGAAGAAATGGACCGGACTGGACTTGCCGATGAACCGCGAGCGGAAAACCTTGAATACCTCGTCAACAGAAACCAGCGTGCGCCAGAAACGCCGCGCATATTCCGGATCATACGAAGCATGAACCCGGTCCTGATCGAAGGCAATTGGATTGGCAACTTCCACCGGCATCTTCCAGATTTCCACGTTGATGTTGAGGGCATGAAGCGCCGACATGAACTCGCTATAGAAATCGGCAACGGAACGCGGCGCCAGCGGAATGGTCTTAATTGCGGGATCGCAGGTACGGATGATGAGCTGATGCTCAAGAAAATCAAATTCAATTTCAAAAACGCGGTCGCCAAAGGCAATGGCGGAGGTGGTTAGGCCACGCGCGCTCACATAAAGGGCCACGTTCCACCAGTGATTGGTTTTAGGCGTAAGCGCCAGCCGCACCTTGCCGACGATCTGCGTCCACATGTGCAGCGTGTCACGCGTTTCCTGCCATGCTGAAAGAGGAAGAGCAGGCCAGCAGGTGGGCGAATCAGAGATGGCGGTGCTGCGGACGTGAGTCATAGGCCGCTCCAATATACCCAGTATAGTCGCCAAGGATGGGCTTGCGCGAATGCCATAGTAATTATTGATGCGTGCAACCAGGTATGGATATCGCAAGTTGGCATGCACGGTACAAACCAGAAATCTGCTGACAGTCCGCATAACAGTTACAATGGGAGCACTGGGGGACGTTTGAAATTTTTTGATAGAAAGACCGCGCAGGCGCTTTTCACAACCCTGATTTTTGTCCTGGTCCTCCTTTTTCTCTATGTTGCCTGGCGCGCGATCATCACTTTTCTTTTTGCCATTTTCTTTGCTTACATCCTGGAAGCGCCTGTTTCAAAGTTCCAGACCTGGCTGAAAGGTTCACGGCCTTTGGCCATTGCGGTGGTTTACGTTGTGTTTGCGGGCGTGCTGGTATTGCTGTTTGCGATGGTGGGTTCCACGGTGATTGATGAAGCACAGAAGCTGACGCAGCAAGCGCCGGAGTTCATACAGAAAGTTTCATCGGGAAGCCTGGTGAAACAACTTGCCGATAAGCACGGCTGGAACACCACAATGGTGGAGTGGGTAAGACAGTATCTGGA
>DASRCD010000546.1:0-5197 GCA_035653315.1 Candidatus Angelobacter sp. | reverse complement strand
TGCCTTGGGCCACGCGGGCCGTGATTTCCGCCCCAATGGAAACTTGTGTTGCATCTTTAATTAAAGCGCCATTCGCATCAAACACCAGAGCATAGCCGCGTTCCAGAATCTTGACCGGTGAGAGCGCTTCCAGTTGGGCCGTGAGCCGCTCAGTATGTGCGCGGCGCAAGGCAAGCTGCGCCCGAAAAGCGCTGGCCATGGCTTCTGTGCCGGAATCAAGCTGGCCCCGGACTACGGCCAATGAGCGCCTGAAATCAAAATGCCGCACCCGGGCTGCAGCAATTTCCAGCCGGTTATGGTATTCATGCAGCAATGCGCGGTAGTTTGCCGCCAGCCGATAAGAAAGCTCGTCTAGCCGCTGCGCGCGGCGAACCATCAGGTCCTGTATACGAGCAAACGCTCCATGCTGTGCCAGCTCCTGCAGGTGCGTGCGCGCCATGAGCAGACGGTAGCGCGTTGCGCGGTCCAGCCGGCGATGCAAATGCTCAAGATGCTCCGCCAGACGGTGCTTGGATTCAATCACCAGCTCTGCCGCAGCAGAAGGAGTGGGTGCCCGCAGATCAGCGACAAAGTCGGCAATGGTGAAATCCGTCTCATGCCCAACGGCCGAAATTACAGGCAATATGGAAGCGGAGATGGAACGCGCAAGAGCTTCGTCATTGAACGCTGCCAGGTCTTCAATGGAGCCGCCGCCCCGCGCGATGATGATTACGTCAACGTTTTTCGCGCGATTGAAATACTTGATACCGCTGATGACTTCCGTAGGCGCTGTTTCGCCCTGCACCTGCGCGGGATAAAGCAGTATGCCCACATTTTCATGGCGACGCCCAAGGATGTTGAGCATGTCCTGTAAAGCCGCGCCGCGTGGAGAAGTGATAATGCCGATGCGTCGAGGAAGCGGTGGAATGGGCTTGCGGCGGGCGGAATCAAACAGGCCTTCCTGAGCCAACCGTGCCTTGAGCTGCTCAAAAGCAAGTTGCAATGCGCCTGCGCCCACTGGTTCAAGAAATTCGGCGGAGAGTTGCAGTTCACCGCGTGCATCGTAGATGGTGACGCGGCCGCGAGCGATAACCTGCATGCCGCTTTCAGGACGGAAGCGCAATAGTCGTGCCTGGCTGCGGAACATCACAATGCGAAGCTGCGCATCACCATCTTTGAGCGTGAAATAAAGATGGCCTGATTCGGAGGGACGGAAATTGGAAATTTCGCCTTCCACCCAGACGTCGGTATAGCCGCGCTCCACGGTGGTGCGGACGGCGCTTACCAGATCAGCCACGCGCCAGATGCGGCGTGTTGGGGCTTGCTCAAAGGTAAAACCGAGTTGGTCAGGGAAGGACATCGAATCCAGTTTATCAAGCGATCACGACGATAAGTTTAAGCAGACCGACATATGCATGTTGTTATATTCCGCACTTGTGGCAACAAACAGAAGCCATTCGCTCATATTCAGACGAAAAAGGCCAATGGCCTAGTGATTTGGTTGACCCTGGTTAGCCGGTTTTCACGCCAGTGGCAACACTGATGCACGAATCACAGAACTAGTGGGTGAACTCGGCAAGAAAAGCGGCTATTTTTCGGCATTTTGCTGGACTGAGCGCATTCCTAATCCTTTGCATGCATATGCAAGCTATTCTTGCTAGAATAGCAAAAACAGGAGCTATGTTGTGGCGCAAATTGCTTTAAATACCGACTCGGAATCTGTCCGGAATTATGTGCGAGAAAACATTATCAAGCCTGCTGCGCGACGGGGTGACAGATCAGTGAGCGTGAATGTTGGAACAATACATAAGGTGCTGGGACTTCACAATCGAGTCCCTTTGGTTTGTGCGGCATTGAAGTCCAAAAAATTCCTTGAAGAGAATAACTTGCGAATCCTCTCCGTAACGGGGCCTCCTTCCGGCCAAAGCACCACTGTCACTTACACTTATGAGGTACTGAAGAGAGAAGCGAGCCAAACCAGTGCAACTGATCCGTTGCTCGCGTTGCAGGGCATTGCAAAAGATGTTTTTAAAAAATTAGGAGGAGGCGAGCGTTTCATTCGCAGTGAGAGAAGCAAATTTTATAGCCGGAATGAGAATAGCTAAATGAGCCGGATTTATTGGGATACGATGCTGTTCATTTACCTGCTTGAAAACCATCCTGTTTATGCGAAACGCGTCCGGCAAATCCGTGCCAGAATGAACGAGAGACACGACCGGCTTTACACGAGTGCATTTACAGTGGGAGAAGTGTTGACCGGACCACATAAAACCGGCGACACAGACACCGCCAAACAAATCCGCGATTTCTTTGACGGTCCAGTGGTTGAAATCATTCCTTTTACGATTGCCGCTGCAGACCTGTACGCAGGAATCCGGGCGCAGCATAGAATTTCACCCGCTGATGGCATTCATTTGGCATGTGCTGCCCAAGTAGGAACCGATCTATTCCTTACCAACGATGCCAGCCTGGCTGGCAAGACAATTCCTGGTATCCAGTTCATTGCAGCATTGGATACAAATTTATTTTGAGTGGGATTAGCGATGGAACTTCCCAGCCAGCCAAAAAATCAGCGAGAGAACCACGCTGATTAAAATGCATGTTGTTATTGGAAAATAAACGCTTGTGTTCTTGCCGCGATAAGCAATGTCACCGGGCAGGTGACCCAAGGGCAAATTGAAACGTCCGGCCAATACCAGCATCGCGCCTATAACAAGGATGATGCCGCCAAAAATTAACAGCAGTTTTCCTAAATCAACCATCGGATCTACTCAGCCTGGGCGCAGGCAGTGTTCCCGTATTGCCACGCAATATTCGCTGGCCCGCTGATTCAATTTTAGCGCGCAGACGCACTCTTTAGCGGATACGCGGCTGATCCGGGCATGTGTCCGGCAACTTTCAAAACTTTGACTCCGGAATGAAGGTCGGAAGTCGCCACCAGCGCAATGCCGCCAGCTTCTTTGGCCACCAGCTCCAACTGCATGCCATTTGATACGACGACGATAGGGTTCCGAACTCCACGTTTTTTATTCCAGTAATCCTGAAATTTAGCTTCACTCATATGCACAATCTGGCGGAGCAGCACATCGCGTTCACGGGCGCTTGGAGCGCGGAGGACCGGCACAACCGGAGAGCCATCTTTCCAGAATTGCTGAGTGCCCAGAAATATATTCCGCAGATAAGCCAGGGTGACCGATTCAGCAGGATTGTTTGGATTCACCACCACGGCAATGCTGGTATCGCGGGCGAACAGCCGCGCAGGAACCAGTGCAAGAAACGCCAGCAGAGCAATGACGAAAATCTTTTTAGGGCTGGGCTTGTTTTTACGGCTAAACATCTAAGACCTTCTCAAATAAATTTCAAAATAAAAGAGCCACAGCAATGCTGCCGTGGCTCTTGAGTGCATTCATTATTTCCAGTACTGGTCGCGCAATTCAGTTTGTTTATTGACCAATGGGATTTCCTGTCCCTGAATGAAGACGTGCTTCACATCGGTCTTCACGTCCAGCGGATCACCATTGGCAACAACCACGTTGCCCATTTTGCCAACGTCGAGAGATCCCAGGTCTTTGTCCACGCCCCACATCTGCGCGGGATTGATGGTCAGGGCCTTCATTGCTTCTTCAGGAGAAAGCCCAAAGCCAACAGCGTATCCGGCAGCGTACGGCAGGTTGCGGACATTGTGAGCATCATAAGAAGCGAATGCAATCTTCACGCCGCGCTTGGCCAGTTGCGCCGGCATGCTGAAGACAGCATCATAACGTTCATCTTCTTTTGGCTGCTCATAAATTGGCCCAACAATCACCGGCAAGCCAGTGGCGGCGATCTTATCCAGCAGGGAAGCGGAATGGGTCACGTGGTTGAGAATGATCTTGAGATGAAACTCATTGGCCAGGTCCAGCGCCGTCAAAAGATCGTTAGGCTGCTCTGCCGCCAGCACCACCGGCTTTTTACCATGAAGATAAGGTAAGAGCGCTTCCAGCTTCAGGTCGCGCTTGGGAGGAGCGCCCGGACCTTTATCTTTATCTTTATCGTCGCCGCTGCCTGCGGATTTTTTCTTTTCATAAGCGGCAAGCTTCTGGTCATACTCTTGTGCGTCAATAAATGCCTGGCGCAGTTGCGTAGCCATGCCCATGCGCGTAAACGGGAATTTGGCTGACTCAAAGCTCTGGTTGCGGCGCTGCTGTCCGGTAAAGTTGAGCGGCATGGCAATGTCGCGGACCGTCAGCATCTCCGTGGCGGAAGCGCCGGCAAGCTGGATAAAAGAATCCTGGCCAGGAAGCGTGTCACCACTGGCGGGCGCAACAATGGCGTTGGTAATGCCGTTGATGCGCGCCACCGGAATCAGCGCTGTTTCCGCATGGAATGCCTCTGAGACGTGCATGTGCGGCATGATCTCATCGCTGGCTTCGAGTTCGTCATTGGTCATACGGTCGGCGGAAATTTCCGTAAGGCCAAGGTGCGTTTCAGAATCAATCAGGCCGGGATAGACCGTCATTCCAGTGACGTCAATCACTTTGGCGTTGGCGGGAATGGCCGTGCCAGCGCCGCCCACGGCAGTAATGCGACCATTCTGCATAACCACAACGCCGTTTTGTATAACGCCATGCGTAATGGTCAGCAGCTTGCCGCCTTTGAGCGCGATGGTTTCATTCACCGCGGCGGTTGCATTGGCGCTATGCGCGCCGGATGCAGGCGCTGCTTTCGGCTTTTTGTTTTGTGCCGAAGCGGCCATAGCTACAAGGAGCACAAACAGGAAAATTTTCTTCAGCATGGTTACTGGCCCTCCTTGTAATGCGTAAGTCCAAGTCCGGGAAGCGAGCGGTCAAAATAAACATCGCCATCAATCAAGACTTTATCCACCAGCGCGGCGGAAGAAAGCGGATAGCTGTTCCAGATGGAAATGTCCGCGTCCTTGCCCACGTCAATGGAGCCCACGCGGTCATCCACGCCGATAATCCACGCCGGGTTCAGCGTGATCGCTTTGAGCGCTTCATCCTCAGTCAAGCCGTAATGGATGATCTTGCCGGCTTCCTGATTCAGGCGGCGGGTCACGTCTTCTGAATCGCTCTTCAGGGCAACGCGAACGCCTTTATGCAGTGAGATGGCGGCGTTCCAGGGAATGCCATCCCAGCCTTCATACTTAAAGCCCCACCAATCCGGCCAGGTGGCAATGGCAATGCCTTCCGCGGCAATTTTGTCGGCTACTTTGTAAGCT
>DASRCD010000545.1:0-7835 GCA_035653315.1 Candidatus Angelobacter sp. | reverse complement strand
TGACCGGGCTGATGCTGGTGCGTGTAATACGCAGAAGCGGCGAACTGGCAACACGGCTGGCCCTGGGCGCTACACGGACCTCATTGCTGCGGCAATTGATGATGGAACCGCTCATTCTGACCTTGGCAGGCGGTGCAGCAGGAGTAGCGCTGTCCAATGCTGGCCTGAAATTATTTCAACGCCTCCTTCCGCCTGACATTGTGCCGATAGGAGGCCTTTCCATTGATTATCGGGTGTTGTTTTTTGCTTTTCTAGCGTCGCTGGCCACCGCTTTTTTCATTGGAATATTGCCTGCTTTTGAAGTTCGTCGTGCTGAAATCCGGCCTGCGCTCGCCTCTGGCAATGCCAGGTCAGGCAGCACAGTGCGCACACGCACACGGCAAGCCCTGATTGCCGGAGAAGTCATGCTCACGGTTGTTCTGCTGGCCGGTGCCGGGCTGCTGATTCGTACTCTGGTGCATTTGCAAACTCTTCCGCCCGGCTTTGATGCTTCTAATGTAATGAGCGCGCAAGTCTCTCTGGATGACTCGCGTTATCACGATACATCGCGTTTTCATAAGCTGTTACAGCAAAGCTTGAACAGCATGAGGAATATTCCCGGCGTGGAATCGGCAGCTATGGGGCTTAGTCTTCCTTTTGAGCGCGGCTTAAACGATAGCTTTTATCTTGCTGATGGACCTGAGGCCGGCAAAAACTATATTTCCAGCGTGGTTTACGTTACACCGGAGTATTTCCGTGTTCTCCGCATCCCGCTCCTGAGCGGACGTGGCTTCTCAGAAGATGACACTGCTACGAGTGAGCGTGTGATTATCGTGAACGCTGCATTTGCAAGAAGATTTTTCCACAGCACAGATGTGGTTGGCCGGCATATTCGCCTGGGAAAAACCAATGCATCCGTGATTGGTGTTGTTGGAGACGTAACAAAAGAGCCTGGGCTGGTCGTATCCGCTCCTCTCGATACTGAAGTGACCTATTATTTTCCAGCTTCGCAGGTTTCACAACAGTTGCTGAACCTGGTGCATGTCTGGTTCCAGCCAAGCTGGATTGTGCGCACCACCGGCTCTGTTGCCGGGATCACTGAAGCCATGCAGAAAGCCATGGCAGAAGCAGATCCATCGCTGCCCATTGCCAGCTTTCATCCTCTGGGCGATTTACAAGCCCTTGCTCTTCGGCAGCAGAGATTTGAAGCGCTGTTGCTCGGCGTACTGGCGAGCCTTGCTCTATTGCTCTCGCTTATCGGAGTGTATGGGCTTGTCTCGAATATGGTTGTGCAGCGCACGCGAGAAATCGGGATTCGCATGGCCCTCGGTGCGTCGTTGACTCAGGCGATGATTGAGATCGGCAATACCGGATTTAGGGCGGTTGGGATAGGCCTTGCTGCGGGATTGGCGCTCGCCATGGTATCTGTCCGCATTATGAAGAGCGAACTTTATGGGGTAAAGACTTACGATCCAGTGACCTTTGCCGCAGTACTGGCTCTTTTGATATTCGCAGCTTCTGTTGCAACTCTTGCCCCAACGCTTCGGATTGCCCGCATTGACCCAGCAGCCACCTTGCGGGCTGAATAACAGCTACAAGGGAGCCAGAACAAAATACGTGAACGCTCTGGCTCGCCAATATGAGTTTCTCAGGGTTCCAGCGCCGCAATCATGTTTCACCTGCGGGGCTGTTCTCTAAAGCACCGCTGGAACTGGTTTGCCGCTCATGTCATATTCCACAATGTAGCCTGCAATTGCGCTGGCGGCCACCGTGTAAGGACTGGCCAGATACATCAATCCGGGCCCGCTCCGACCGGGAAAGTTACGGTTTTGTGCGCTGATCACCACCTGGTCCGGACGGGTGGAAACTCCCGGACCGGCATTGATGCAGGCGCCACAGCTTGGCTCAATCACAATCGCGCCGGCCTGTTTGAAGATGTCAAGATAACCTTTACGGACGCAATACTCGCGCGTTTCCTGGGAACCAAACTGGATATAAAACTTGCAGGAACCAGCCACGCGTCTGCCTTGTTGCAGAGCGTCAGAAAGCACTTGGGCATACATATCCATATCGGCGTTTTTGCCCGCCGTGCAGGTGCCGCCGTAAGCAATCTCCACCGGGACAGGCGTATTCAGGTCTCGAATGAACTTGCCATTCCCCGGATCGCCAGGCGTGGCGATCATTGGGGTAATCTCGTCGGCATTCAATTCAATCACGTGCGCGTATTGGGCATCAGGGTCGCTGAAGAGGCCCTCACACAGCTTCTCTGCCTTGTCGCGAGACATACCCCGGCGCTCCATCAGGAACTCCACCGTCTTCTGGTCAGGCGCAACAATCCCGGTAAAGCCGCCAATTTCCGCTGCCATGTTGGTCATGGTAGCGCGTTCGTCCACGCTCAGCGCTTCGATGGCCTCGCCGGAATACTCCATCACCTTAGCCAGCGCCTTGCCGCTGCGAATGTACTCCATGCTTAGCAGCAGAAGAATGTAATCTTTGGCTGTGACGTTGGGCTTGCGCTTGCCACGAATAACCACCTTTACAGATTCCGGCACTTTCACCCGGACATCTTTCGTGATCCATGAATTGAAAACATCAGTGGTTCCAATGCCAAACGCAATGCAACCGACCGCGCCGACATGCGGCGTATGTGAATCTGAGCCGACATTCAACTGGCCGGGGAGCGCGTAACTTTCAGCCACAATCGAATGGCAGATTCCTTCAGAGCCTTTGCGGTCTTTCAGTTCGCCATGCAGTTTAATTCCCTGCTTGGCCGCAAAATCTTCCTGCTTGTACTTGAGTTGGCCGGCCAAATCCAGCAATCCCATTTTCTTTTTCTCTTCTGAAATGACTTCATCCAGAAAAGTCAGATGATCGCGGAAAAACAGGATGGTAGAAGGATCGTTTACCTTGGCTTCTTTGCCGACAAAATACTCAAAGAAGATGGCCGACATGGGCGTGACATACTCATGGCTAAAGCGCAGGTCGGTGCGCGCAAAACCGGAGTCGCCGGGTTTTACAAAGCTGACGCCCTGTTCACCTTGGGGATCGAGCATGTGCCGGGCAAAAATCTTCTCGGCAATTGTCATGGGCCGTTTCGCCGTCTGAATCGGCGGCAGGAATACTTTCTTTTGCATCCGTGCCACATTGAACGGGAACAGGCCGCCGTACTCAATTACCTGGCGGGTAATGTCGTCTTCGCCTTCAGTAAATTTACTGAGCGGAATCTCTTCCCCAGCGCGAACTTTATCAATCAGGCTGAAATCCGTGGAGGTCAATACGCCCAGGTTCTGGCAGTTCTGTTTGTAAATGCGTTCAATATTTTCCGCGATCACCAGCTTGATGCCGGCGCACAGCTCCGCATAGGGCGATTGCTCCCGGCTCGACCCCTTGCCGCGACGCTTGCCGCTCACGGCGGCCACAAAGCCGCCCTGCTTCACGTCACCTCGCTTGATGGGCACTTCATTGCCGCACTTCAAGCCTGTGTAAGGCCATTCGCCCAGCTTCTCATCAAAAAAGAAGCAGATGTGCGCCGGTGTGATCTCATCCGTGGAGATGTCGTCGCGCAGCTTGGGATTGTTCTCCGGGTTCTTTGTGTCCCAAGGCAGGTCTTCCCCGGCGAGCTGGCGGCGAATTAGCTCCGGATCTTCGGTCAGAAAAAGGATGCGTCCCTCAAACTTGCACTTATCAGGGCGTTTCTCAATAGAGCGGGTAAGTAAAGAAGAGTCCACAACAAAATTCTAGCAAGATTAAAGACACTTTGCAGGCAGGAGCAAATTACATACAAAAAAATTGAGAGACTCTACCTTGGCTCATTGTCGTCAGTGTGGCGCAGAATTACCCTCTTTTTCCTTTGGCGAGGCTTCGCCCTATTGCCGGGCTTGCCGCACGCAAATGGCGGAGATGCCGGAACCAGTCCCAATGGATGAAGGCCCTACGCAACCCATTGCCGTATCCAAGATACCGCTAGCGACTTACGCTCTCCTGGCGGTCAATATCGGTATCTTTCTCGTCATGGTGCTTTCCGGAGTGGGGTGGATCAATCCTGATACAGAAAAGGTTTTGCATTGGGGTGCGGATTACGGCCCTTTGACATTCAACGGGCAATATTGGCGACTGATTACGTCAATGTTTCTACATTTCGGCGTCATCCACCTGTTCGGCAACATGTGGTGCCTGTGGTCATTAGGGCAACTGGCAGAAAGGCTTCTGGGACCGGTAGCTGTGATTGGAGCTTATTTGCTTACTGGAATCGGCGCCGATCTAGTAAGCCTGAGCTGGGACCCAATCCGGGTAAGTGCAGGTGCTTCCGGGGCTATTTTTGGCATTGCCGGGCTGCTGATCACCACTCTTTATTTCGGTAAACATAACTTGCGCAAAGAAGCCGTGAATCGTTTGGTGGGTTATGTGGTCAGATTTTCCTTTCTAAACTTACTTTTTGGATTGAGGGGCCACGTCGACAATATGGCGCATATAGGCGGGCTGGTAACAGGTCTCCTTATTGGTCTGCTTTTAGCCCGCAGTTTTGCTGTTCCTGCCGAAGAGAGGGCCTCACAACATTGGATGATTCTTGCCATTAGCGCCATGGTGCTGCTGGTTTTGTTTGTGCCTGTTGCCAGGGCCAAACAATATGCCGTGGAATTGGGCAAAGGGCAGGCGGCCTTGGATCATAAAGATTACACCGCCGCCATAGAGCATTTGCAGAAATATACGGCAGAAAAACCAGACGACGAAATTGGCCATGCGCTGCTGGGAGCTTCCTATCAACACGCTCGCCGCGTCGATGAAGCCGTCCATGAATATGAACGGGGGCTGGCGCTCAATCCTAATGACCCGTACATTCAAATCAATCTGGCCGAACTTTATGTATTCCAAAAGCAGCCGGCAAAAGCAATTCCCCTGTTTCGCAACAGCATTCACTCTTATCAAGATGAGGCGCAGGCCCATTATTTCTATGGCGAAGCTCTGAAGCTAACAGGGGATTTTAGCAAGGCTGAAAATGAACTGCGGAAGGCATTACAGATAGACGATAAACTAATAGATGCCCATTCTTTGCTGGCCGAGATACTGAGACAAGAAGGCAAGACCGAAGAAGCACATAAAGAATCGCATTTAGCCGATCTATTGGAAACCAATCAGCCCGCCAGCTCTAAATAATCCTCTTTCTTACCATTTAGGCTGCATCTTTTGACTTCCTTGTTATCCTATTATCAACATGCCAAGTTGCTTGAAATGCGGCACTGAGCTTGCCGTAAACGAAGAAGGAATCGCTCCGGTTTTATGCGACCGTTGCGCCGGAGTTGCCACTGGCCGTGCGCGCCGTTCCATGGCGACTGGAAGCTTAGGCCGTTATCCGGTAACGACCTTGCTGGTGACCATTAACATTATTGCCTACATACTCCAGCAGATTCCCGGGCTGAATTTAACGGATTGGGGCGTAAATTACGGACCGAAGACGCTCAGCGGAGAGTATTGGCGCCTATTTACAGCGGGATTTCTCCATGCAGACATCTTTCATATCGGCATGAATATGTGGTGCCTCTGGAGCCTGGGTGTGCTTTCAGAGAGGCTGTTTGGCAAATGGCAGACCTTTGTAATTTATATGACTACAGGGGTCGGCGGTGCGCTCCTGAGTATCGCCAATAATCCAACGCATGGCGAATTGGGGGCTTCTGGCGCTGTCTTCGGCATTGTAGGCGCTGTCATTGCAGGCGCGAAATTTGGTGACCTCAATATATCGCCAGGAGAAAAACAGGCAGTTATTAGAAGTGCTGTCATTTTTGCGGTTTTAAATTTTGCCTTGGGTTTTTCCGGCGACTTTGGAATTAAAATGTTCGCAAATGTTGATAACATGTGCCACCTTGGTGGCTTTGTTACAGGCCTTCTGGTCGGCATGCCCCTAGGTGCATTCTCTCGCAATAAAATATTACAACTGGCCACTCTTGTTGTTACCGCAGGGGTGCTTTTTGCGGGTGGTCGTGAGTTAGTGCAAAAACACGGTGCTCCGGAACTGCGCCAGGCACAGGCCGCTTTAGATCAGCATGATTATCCCCGCGCCGTGCAGTTGCTGGAACAATACACAAATCGACGTCCGAACGATGATCATATTTGGATTATTCTCGGGGATCTCTATGTAGAAACCAACCAGCCCCAGAAAGCAGCCATAGCGTTCCAGAATGCATTGCGGGCAAATCCTGATTCAGAGATTGCAAAGCAAGCATTAAATCAATTAAGGCAAGAGAGTTCACCACAGAAATGAACAAGCTATAGGTGCAATGATTCCGCTACAGAAGGCAATCCTTCTACCCGGCCCGCAATAATGGCTTGAAATTCCTTAAGTAATTCGGCATGCAGCAAAGTATTGCTACCCAACACTTCACGGCTATCAATATTGAATGGGCCGCCGCTGTAGTTGGTGACCTTGCCGCCGGCTTCCTCTACCAGTAAAACTCCCGCAGCCGTATCCCAGGAATTCAGGTTGAACTCCCAATAAGCATCATAACGTCCGCAAGCCAGATAACAGAGGTCCAGCGCCGCCGAGCCTGCGCGCCGCACGCCATGAGAACGCAACGTGATCTGGTGGTAGAAGTGAATGTTTGGATTTTTGTGCCGCTTATGACTCGGAAATCCCGTGGCAACCAGGCTTTCTTTAAGATGGGCCGTTTGGGAAACATGAATCGCGCGCCCATTCAACAATGAGCCGCTTCCCTTTTCCGCGGCGAACATCTCATCGCGCGTGGGGTCGTAAATTACTCCCGCAATGCGCTCCCCTTTATGTTCCAGCGCCATAGAGACGCAGAACACCGGAAAGCCATGGGCAAAGTTCGTGGTGCCATCAAGCGGATCAATATACCAGCGGAAGTCGCTGCCGGTTTCACGGCGGCTTCCTTCCTCGCCGATCAAATCATGATCCGGCCATTGCTTGCTTATGCGATCAACGATCAGTTGCTCAGAAGCACGGTCCGCTTTGGTGACCAGGTCAACATCGCCCTTGTACTCAATAGTGACCTTGCCAAAATAGGACATAAGCAGTAACCCGGCTTCGCGGGCCAGCTCCTGCATGGGATGAAGAAAGTCTTTTGGTTGCGCCATTCCTGAATGGCCGCTAGCGCCCGCGCCGTCCGTTATCTTCCGCAATGTACATGATTTCGTGCTTGAAGATGAACAGATTGGGTTCGCCATCACGCGTTAAGCGGATCATATTGATGTCGTAATATTCAATCCAGCCGTGAAACGCTTCTCCGGAAAGAAGCTTTACCGTCACCGGAGTCTGCTTCTCACCCAGGGCTTTCAGGTAAGAAGACTCCATTCCCGTGTCTTCAGGCGGAGGGGTCTTGGTGGTCTTTTTTGAAAATGCTGGAGCAGTTGCACGGAAAGGCATGCCCGTTATTGTAGCCTAAAAATGTTCCAATGAAACAGTAATCGCGCAGAACAGCAGCGTTTGTTAAGGCAACTCAGTAACTAAAATTTACGAAAATTTGATTGACTTCTGTCCCTCATCTGGCTGGCGCCGTGTAATACCCGGCACGATGCCGTACCTGATACGGCCTGCCATCAGGATCTTTTTTGTCCAGCAATACTTGTATGCGCCGGAAAGGTGAATCTGCCACGCGCCGGTTGGGATAAAAGGCAATCAGATATTGCGTGCGCAATTCATCGCTGATCTTGCGGAAAGCGTCATCCAGTTGTTCTGCGCCTTCAGCGTAATAGTATTTACCGCCAGTATCTTTCGATATCTGAATCAACGCGTGCTCGCCGCCCAGATTGCGGCCGGCATCCGCTTCAACCGGCACCACAATGATGCTATACACAATGGCTTCAGACTGCTGGGCGCGCCGCAGCGCATTGTTGTAATCCGT
>DASRCD010000544.1:0-3245 GCA_035653315.1 Candidatus Angelobacter sp. | reverse complement strand
TTGCGGCACCAATGAGAGAACAAAAAAGACCATCAAGGTGCCGTGCATGGTCAGGTAAGCCAGGTAGTTTTCCGGCTTGATTTCGCCCAGCAAGGGAAGCGTTAACTCCGGCCAGACAATATGAATCCGCATGAGCAACGAGAGCCACGCGCCCACAAGTACCGCTGCTAAGGAAAGAAAAAAATAGCCCCGCCCAATGATTTTATGATCGGTGCTGAACAAGCGCTTCCATCGCGCATTCGAATCCGAATTGTTGACAAATGTTGGCATTGATCAACGTCAATCGATGCATCATCCCGAAGGGTGTAAATGAGCCCGCGATGTCATCAGCCTGAGGGACCTTGTGCTTCCTTTTAAAAATGAGTCGCGCTAGCTATGTGCTTCAACTCCTGCGTCTTCACCCATTTATCAAACTCTTCTTCGCTAACCACCCGCACCATGGAGCGCATCCGATAATGCCCGCTGCCGCACAGCTCCGCACAGGCAATCTCATAATTTCCAACCTGGGTAGGCGTGAAATGTGAATGAATTTCCATACCCGGAACTGTGTCCTGCTTAAAACGCATGGCGGGAATGAACAAGCTGTGAATCACGTCTTGCGCGCGCAGACGCAATTCCACTGGCCTGCCAACTGGCAATACCATAACGGCGGAAAGAAAATCATCACGCCCTGCCGGATCACCCGGATCCAGCCCTAATGGATTGCCTTCTTCCGCCTTGGCGAACTTCTGCGCATCTGTTCGGCCAAAAACTTCATCCGCTCCGGGATAGCGGAAATACCATTGAAACTGCGCGCCGGTCACCTCAACCTGAATCCGGTTCGCATGCTCCTGGCTTTTATGCACATGGTCTTCATTATTCATATTGCTCGACATTACGTGCCCGCCGGAAATGTGCAGCCAGAAAAAGACCGCCACAATTACCACTGTCCATGCGGTTTCCAGTTTCCAACTTCCGCTCTGGGCGGGACCCGCTGCCTGTGGCTTCTTGCCCAGCACAAACGTTAATACCAGATGCCCGGCAATAAACATTCCGCCGAGTACCCAGAACGCAATTTTGAATTGCTTATCAATCAGCGGGGATTGAGAGGATACTCCGGCAGGGAACCAGTAAGGGTGAGCGAGAAATAAATAAGCAGAACCAGCAAGGACCGTAAGCAGCGCAAGCCGTAGCGCGGCGGACATTACTTTGACCGATGGCCGTTCTTCACCATGTTGAGAAATTCCTGGTGAACCCGAGTGTCTTCTGATAGCTCCGGATGAAATGTTGCAGCCATAATCTTGCCTTGCCGCACCAGCACCGGATCGCCGCCTTCGCTTGCCAGCACTTCAACATTTTTGTTTGTGCTCACGATTTTGGGCGCGCGGATAAAGACCATTTCTAGAGGCTTGTCTCCAAGCCTGGTGTCTGCCAGCCGGATGGAGCTTTCATTCTGCCTGCCGTAAGCATTGCGCCGCACTCTGATATCCAGCGCCTGCAACGACTCTTGCGGCGGGTTCTCCACTTGCTTGGCAAGAAGAATTGCCCCGGCACAGGTGCCAAACGTTGGCTTGGTGCTTACAAAGTCGCGTAGCTTTTCCAGAAAACCGCGCTCAGCCAGAAAATTCAGAAAGGTGCTGGATTCCCCGCCGGGAATCACAATGCCATCCAGCGTATCCAGTTGTTCAGGCTTGCGGACCAGCGTGACCTCGGCGCCCAACTGCTCCAGCCGGGCTTTGTGCGCTTCATAGTCACCTTGGATAGCGAGTACGCCTATTTTCATTGTTTTCTAAGATCCCGAATCCCGCGTAGCGGGTGAGGGAACCCTACGATCTTTAAATCCCGAGCGAAGCGAGGGATGCCTAAGGCTTGTGAAGGTTACGTTCTGCAACATTAAAACTACGATTCTGTGATGACATCTTGCATCATGCATCATCTTGTATCGCAGAAGAATTTATCGTTCTGATAGGGTTCCCTCGCTAATGCTCGGGAAAAGAACAAAACCTACCACCCTCTGGTCTGCAACAAATCGCCTTCCGACATTGCCGCTACGGCCAGGCCTTTCATTGCCCCAACCAGATCCTCACTCACTTCAAGCAGGACTTTAGGATCATCAAAATGCGTGGTTGCGCGAACAATGGCGCGGGCACGCTTCTCGGCTTCTGCGGGTTCACAGAAATTCAAACCATCGGCCATGAAAATTCCCGAGCCTACAAACACTGCCTCTGCTCCAAGCTGGCGAACCAGAGCCGCATCAGCAGGAGTAGCAATGCCGCCGGCAGAAAAGTTTGGCACCGGCAGTTTGCCAGTCTTTGCCACCAGCCGGACCAGCTCCACCGGGGCCTGCATGTCTTTGGCTTGGGCGTAAAGCTCTTCTTCAGAAAGAGCTTTTAAGGTACTCATTTCACGCATGATCTGCCGCATATGTTTTACGGCATGCACCACGTCGCCCGTGCCTGCTTCACCCTTGGTGCGGATCATTGCTGCGCCTTCCACCACACGGCGCAGGGCTTCGCCCAGATTGCGCGCGCCACAAACAAACGGGGTCTTGAAAGCATGCTTGTCCACATGGTGGGCTTCGTCGGCAGGCGTGAGCACTTCTGACTCATCAATGTAGTCCACACCCAACTCTTGCAGCACCTGTGCTTCGGCGAAGTGTCCAATACGGCATTTGGCCATTACCGGAATTGAGACGGTATCCATGATCTCACGGATCTTTTTGGGCGAGGCCATTCTTGCCACGCCACCTTGGGCGCGAATCTGCGCTGGCACGCGCTCCAGCGCCATTACCGCGGCAGCTCCAGCTTTCTCAGCGATTTCCGCCTGCCGGGCATCCGTTACGTCCATGATCACGCCGCCTTTGAGCATCTCAGCCAGGCCGGTTTTCAGCCGCAATCCAGTATTACCGTTCAGTTCAGACATAAAAACTCCGTTCGTGCGGTGCACGTTAGAACAAATGTTGGTGGACTATTTATTTTACCTGTTTGCAAGGATTTCTGCTGCTTGCAGCCCGGAGTGGTGAATCCTGTGTTTACTCGGCTATAGAGCAGGCAAGCTTTTTCTTATCGGACAACATACGTAGCAGATTCTGAATCAGCTTTCTTACGTTGCAGAAAAAGTTCATTTTTCGATAACTTTGCAATGCATCCATTGAACTGCTCCACCAGCAATCATTTAAAATCCAGCTTGTGAAAAAAGGACAGATAGACACATGAACCTGAACGGAATCAAAGTTACCTGGCTTGGACACGCAACTTTTCTCATCG
>DASRCD010000543.1:0-7107 GCA_035653315.1 Candidatus Angelobacter sp. | reverse complement strand
TATTCTGAAGCAGGGTTCGTCATGGGTCCTTTATAAACTCCCTAATTGGCTATTGATTTGGGCAAGAATTGTGGGCATCTGTTCCAGCGTGCCGTTGATTTGCGAATACTGGTTGATCAGATCCGTCTCGCGCTGGCTCATGCGGGTCTCAAAATCGGCTATTTGTGCTGTGAGAGAGCTTACGTTGCTGTTGATGTTTGTCAGTTCCACCTGGAGCGCTCCCTGTGTGGGATCAGTCATGGAAGAGAGTGTCTTATTCAAGTTTTGCGCAAAACCGGTGCTGGCGGTTTGAAAAAAGTTCTGCACATCCGCGTTCTGTGTGCTTAATGCGCTGCTGAGCTTGGTTGAATCTACTGTAAGGGTGCCGTCATTGTTTACAGTGATTCCCAGGCTGGCAAGCGAACTGATTCCATTATTGCCATCCGGCGTGGAATAGCTGATGGCGGAATAAAGTTGCTGCTGCACCACTTGCAGCGTGGAGTCTCCGGCGAGCGGCTGCGAGAACTTGGTGGTTGGATCGTAAACAAATTGCGCATTCACCTGCTGGATTGCAGTGTTGTAATTGGTTACAAAGGAATTGATCGCAGCGCTGGCCTGGCTCGCATCCGGCGCAACTCCAAGCGAAATCGTGCTGTTCGGGTCCGCGCCTTGAAGGTTCAGCGTCACGCCCGTGATCGCACCTTTTACAGTGTTGCTCGCACTGCTTAGGTCAATACCATCCACCTGGAGAGAGGCGTCTTTGCCGATGATTGCCTCATTGAATGTCAAAGTGGTGGTGTTGTTGGCTATGCTCACTTCACCGGCCGCGCCGGAAGTTGAGCTTAAAATTGAGAGCCGCGCGCCTTTTGTGTCTGTAATCACGCTGGCTGTTACGCCTGCATTCGCTTTATTGATGGCTGCGGCAATTCCATCCAGGGTGTTGTTTGTGGAATCAACGGTGATGCTCCCCGTTTTTACACCATTCACCTGAATATCAAAGCTGCCCTGGCCCACTGCCGTCGAACTGGTCTTTAGAGTGTTGGTGAAGAATGAAGATGTTGTCGCCAGATTATTTACAACAATCTGGTGATTGGCAATCAACGCTGTTCCATCCGCGGTTGCCGAAACCAGGCTGTTATTTGAAGAAGTAACAGTCCGTGAGTTGAGCTGGCTGCTGAAATCTGTAAGGACCTGCACGCTGCTTTGCAGCGATGAAAGAGCATTGTTAATGGTGCCAATGGCGGACGCCTGTGTATTCAGCGTGCTTTGCTGGTTTTTCATCTGCGTTTCCGGCTGCCGCTCAACGGTCATTAATTGATCGACCGTACCCTGTACATCAATGCCTGAACCGGAACTGCTTGGAGAAACTGTAGTCGCCATGGCTTTGACCTCTAACTAAGTTGAGGGCGGACATTGCTGCCCGCCCTCTTTTCAGTAATCAGTGTTACTGGAGCAGTCTCAGCACGCTCTGCTGTGACTGGTTTGCCTGAGCCAGGGCCGAGATACCGGTTGAGTTCAGGATCTGGAATTTCGACAGGTTACCGACTTCCTGTGCGATATCTGCGCCGCGGATCTGGTCTTCTGCCGAGGACAGGTTCTGCACCTGGTTGGTAATAACTGCGTTGGCGGATTGCAGCCGGTTGATATTCGCACCGATGGTGCCGCGCAAGCCGGCAACATTGGCAATCGCGCTGTTGATGTCAGTAAGAGCAGTAGATGCGTTGGAAGCAGTGGTCAAATCGTCACCGCTCAAGTCTGTTGGGTTGCTGCCGCCGATGCTGCTGGAAGAAAGCACGCCCGTGGTGGTTCCGATGGAGCTGGATGAACCCGCATCACTAAGGAATACTGAGGTCGTGGTTGCCGAGAAAACTGAGGTTCCGTTGAATGTGGTGTTGCTGCCGATGCGGTCAATTTCAGCTTTGATCGAGGTGAATTCTGCGTTCAGAGCTGTGCGCTGTGAATCGCTCACCGTGCCGGTAGCTGATTCAGTGGCCAGCGTAACTGCGCGGTTCAACAAAGAGGTAACCTGGTTGAGGGAGCCGTCCGCCACCTGCAGCTGTCCAACGCCGTCATTGGCGTTGCTCGCTGACTGGTTCAGCGCTGAAATGTTCGCCTTCAAACCATCGGCGATAGCAAGACCGGCGGCATCGTCTGCGCCGCTATTGATGCGTGAACCTGAAGACAAGCGGAACAGTGTTTTCTGCAAGCCTGCATTGGTTGACTGGAGTTGGTTTTCGGCCTGGAGGGACGGGATGTTATTCAGTATGCTCAGTGACATGTTAGTACTCCTTCTTGGTTACCGGATTCACTCGCCATCGATTTGCTGGCCGAATCTCGATTTCCACGTTGCAATTTGTTCTCCTTACCTATCGTCCCGCTCTCAAATACCTTTAAGTCGCGGCAACATTTGCCGCCTGTAAATCTTGTTGCTCGGGCGTTTTAAGCTCGGCAAAAGCCTGTTGTAAACCGGCTGAACCAGGGAATTCTTTGATTCCATTACAGATAATTTCCAGCGCGCGTCCCGGCCTCCCCCCGTGCATCCAGAGCGCTGCAGTGCGCATAAAAGAAGATTCCGTATGCTTCGTGTTATGCAGTTTGCTCTCGGCTGCCTGTGCTGCTTCTATGACCCGCCCCAGGCTTAAATATGCCGCAACCAGCCGGTCATGCAGCTCTGGTGCGGCAGGGCTCTTGGAAATCGCATTCATTATTTTTTTTATTCCAGATTCAACCCGGCCCAATCTGATCTCTGTCAGTCCCAGCTTGCTGAGTACTTCTGTACTCTCATTTGTATCCAGGGCGCGGCGATATGCTTTACGGGACTCATCAAACTGCTTGCAATTGTAAAGAGCGTCTGCTTCCATTTCAGCCAGTGATGTATTGGCAAGTCCCAGGCGTCTCGCTCGGGCAAAACACGGCAGGGCATTCGCATCCCGCTGAAGCCGCGTGAAAGCCACTCCTTGAAAGAACCATGCCACGGCCAGCTTCGGATCCAGGTCACAAGCCCGAGCAAACAGCCGGACTGCTTCTTCATGGTTCTGGAAATTATCCAGCTCCACCAGCCCAAGCTCAAAATGCGCCTGCGCGTTTCTTGGCATTTCCTGGATTTTCTGCCTCCCTAATTCGCGATAGAAATGATTTTTCTCCGCCTTGCGCTCCGCGGAAGCGGCAAATCCAAAGTGATGAATGATAAAAGTGGCGTGCTGTAGCTTTCCTCCACTTTTTTCGATTCTCGTCCCTACCGTTTCATGCACTCGGCCTACAAAGTAGATTTCAGGCTTTCTGCGGAAGAGCCTGACGTTTTCATGCTCCAGATATCCTGCAAAGTCTTTTGCGCGCTCCAGCAATCCATCATTCGGAATGGCAGCTCTGTCCCATAGGCGCTCATTTAAGGTATGAACGTAATTTCGGATTGGCACTAAATAACCATCTGTATTCTGGGCTTCCATGGCTGAAGCAATCTTTGACCGGGTTAGCTCGTCCAGTTGCTCATCGGCATCCAGTGAAAGAACCCATTCAGCCGTAACCGGTTGCAGCGCGGCATTGCGGGCGGCAGCAAAATCATTGGTCCAGGGAACATGAATGATTTGCGCGCCAAAGCTCTGGGCAATCGCAATGCTTGCGTCGGTTGATCCTGTATCAGCGATTACAATCTCATCCACAATGCCGCGCACGCTTTCAAGGCAGTGCGGCAGGTCCTGTTCGCCGTTGCGGACAATCATGGACAATGCAAGCCGGTTGCTCATGCGCGTGCTCCGGTGGCTACTGCTGCCGCAGCAAGCGCAGCAGGATGTTTCTCGCTCCAGGCGCAACACAACCCTTCAAACACATAAAACCAGTGGACCTGTGGTATGGCTTGATGGAAAAGGTTCATGATCATGTCAGCGGCAGTACCGTTGCCGCTGCGTGTTGCAAAAAATGGCTCGAAATCCCGGTTGTCATATTGCGACAGCGCCCGGACCATCTCTTCAATTTGTGCTCTCTGGCCGGCAAGGACCTCACGCACACGTTCAATATCAGCCGTGATCACAGGGGATTTCAGTTCAATGCCGGGTTGCGTAATGCGAAGGGCAGGATGTTTCTCCAACAGACGGAGGTATACCGGGCCATAAGCCTTGGCGCGGTGGACAATATCCGCAACGTTCATCTCAAGATGGTCATGCCATGCCTTGGCGCGGGGATGATAAAGGACCTTGCAGCCCCCGCTTGCCAGTCGAATGCCTAATTCTGAATCTTCTCCCAACCTGAATGCCGGATCAAAGGAACCACAGGCAAGTACCGCATCCCGCCGGATGCTTAAATTGCACGTAACAAAATGTGTGTTTCCGTAATACCACTCCGGATGCATACTTTTCTGTGGAAACATAAACGGGTCTACACTTAGAAAATGGGTGAGGGCGCGGCGGCGGGCGGCGCGTTCATACTCAAATGTCCCCAGCACGGCAAAACAGCTATCGTGGAACCTGCGCTGGATTGATAAATGTTCCGGCAGCAACTCGGGGTCAGCAATTGTATCGTCATTGATCAGCAGCAGATATTCGCCACGCGCCTGCTCCACGCCTAGCCTTCTGGCGGCCCCAGCGCCCTGGTTCTTCTGCTTGAAATGTTTCAACCGGAATGGCGTCTCTTGTTTGTGCAAAAATTCCTGCGTATTGTCAGTGGAGCCATCATCCACAACAATTACCTCAAACTCGTCAGCATTGAGTGTTTGTTTGACCAATGCTTCAAGGCAACGTTCAAGTTTTTGCTTGCGATTAAACGTCGGCACAATTACAGAAATGGCCCTGTCGCTTAGCTTCGAGCGGCCACCATGTTTTTTGTTGGCCTCTTTCACAAAGAAAGGGTTCAGCTCCGGCAGACAAAGTTTGGCTTCGTCTCCGCAGCGTATTGCCGCTTCATTGTCGCCAATCGTGCGATAACAACGCTCCATCAAGCTCAGAACTCTGGCAAAGAACAAGCTGCGCGGCATCTCACCACGGACGTGATAGAAGATGTGTCTTACCTGTTCCAGCGCCTCTTGTGCATGCCCTAAAGCAGCCAGTTTTTCTGCCATTCCCACATGGCCCAGAATCCGGGTTTCATGCCGTGATTCCGCCGGGACTGCTGTCAGAACGTCCGGATAAAGCTCTTCAACCACACGGATAGAAAAACGATGCTCGGGATCAAATTTCTGCGGTGCAATTGCATCCACGCGCTGAAGGGCCTTTGCGATTTGTGCGTCAAGTTTTGTGACTGAGAACTCTGTATCTATATGTTTGCGGCCATTCACCGCCAGTTTCTGCCAGAGTTCGCGATTTTTATAAAGCTCCACGGCCTTGTTGGCAAATGCGCCGGCAGAGTCTTCAATCAAGGCATTCTCACCGTTTGTAAGAGACATGCCTTCTGCGCCAATGGTGGTTGTAATAAGAGGAATTCCATTCCCCAGAGCGGTCAGGTTCTTGGTTTTGATTCCTGTGCCAAACCGGATGGGAGAAACAAAGACTCGATATTTTTCCAGCGTGCTGCTCAGATCGGCTACATGGCCCAGCACTTCTATCCCGGGCTGCTTGCCAAACTCTGCGGGAAAATTATTGCCGGCAAGATGCAGCTTTGCTTCCGGCATCCGCTGGCGGATGCGTGGCCAGATTTCATTACAAAACCAATTTGTGGCGTCGCGATTGGCCAGATTGTCAAAATTGGCCAGGAAGATGAAATTACTACGCTCGTCAAATCCCAGTTTGCTCACGTAAGTGTCGGCCGTCATGGGCAGCAATTCAATCTGAAGATCAGGAACCATCTCTACCAAACCACGGCGATCGTCTTCCGTGATGGCCAGCACCAGATCGGCAGCGCGATAGCACGCTACTTCACGGACCATCAGGTCTAGCGCCCGTTCGCGGTCCGTGGAAAGGTTTGAAAGGTCCGCCATGCGCCACTCGCGAATGCCATGGCGGTCATCTGTCAGAACAATAATCTTTGTTGTGGGTGAAAGCTTGCGGACGTCATCCAGGTAATGCTCCGTGACGGAGATTCCGGACCAGAACCAGTGGAAGAAGATGGCTACATCAAATCTGCCGTTCTTCAGAACTGTTTCCAATTTCCAGCCCGGCTCCAGGTCCACACCGAGCCCGGCCATCCGTTCAGAGTCGCCGCTGAAGACCGTGACTCCAAGCTCTTTCAGGGGTGCTTCATACTTTTCGTGATTTGCAGAATTGCGGCCTATATACGTTACATCGTGTCCAGCCGCGCGCAGCCGCCGGATGACCTGCATAACGCGCATGTCTGAACCGCTGCGATCAAAATGGGGAAGCACATCATGGACCAGCAGGATTCGCCTGCCTGTTTTCTGCTCAATCTGATTTCTGTTTTCGGCCTGACTGCCTTTATGGCAGTAAAACTCTTCCGGATAGCGGTCTCGCACTTTGCCCGCCTTCCGCGCCAATGCCATGGTGTTGTCACCACGATTTGCAATGCTCTGGCACATGGCCACCAGCTTTGCCAAAGCATGGTTCTGGTCTTTCCACCAGCTATTGCAGGTTTCTAGTGAGACCACATCAAACCCTGCGGCTGCAACAAGACGTTCAACTTCACCCGCGGTGTATTCCCGATTGTGCCGGTCCGTGGCTAATCCACCTGGAACGTAGTGTCCAAACACATAAGGACTGCCGCCTTCAAGAACATAATTCACGCTCTTAGCGCTGGCCATGTTGGGCGTGGTAAGCAGCAGCAAACCATCTTTTTTCAGTACCCGGTTGATCTCTGCCAACACCTGAATGGGATCAGTATTCAGATGCTCCAGCATCTCGCAGAAAAGCACCACGTCAAAAGAAGCATCTTCGTAAGGCCAGCGCTCTTGCTGGACATCAAAATTATCTACGGTGTAAACGCGCTTCTCGCCGCCATCCGTGCTGACGATCTCGACATTCCGGGTCTTCTCTCCGTCCCATATATCTGCGCAACGCACGCTGTAACCTTTGCTTTCCAGCGCAGGCGTTAAATGATGGAATGATGCGCCTAATTCAAGCAGATTTTGTCCCGGCTTGCCCTGTGGCAGGAGTTCCAGGCAGGCAAGATAACGTTCCCGATGCGTGGAAAAATACTCGTGCGTAGGCCCATTGACCGGCGCATATTTGTTCAGAACTATGCTGTAAT
>DASRCD010000542.1:0-3135 GCA_035653315.1 Candidatus Angelobacter sp. | reverse complement strand
GCGTCTTAAACCGGTAGCTCTGCCTGCGGGCATGTTTGGATTTTGTCTGGGGCTGGGTCTGCTGACGCGAATCAATAGCTGCCTTTACCCTGTCGTTGTGTGGGTGGTGCTCACCGGTTCAGTGGTGCAGGGCGCATTGGTGATGGGCGCATTTGGCTTAATTCGCACGCTGCCGCTCTGGATCATGTATGCCAGAAGCTGGGAAGGCCGTGAACACTGGAAGGACTATACGGAGAACCTGGGTGGGTGGCAGCCTGTTGCAAGATTGGTCAGCGCCTGCATTCTAATCGTGATCGGCGCCCTTTTTTTGGTGCCGTTCCGTTTCTAAGGTCGATTGCATTGTATCTGCGACGAAGGACGTTTGGCGCGATAAATAAGTTTAGCGAGCAGCGGATTGGCGACGGCGCAATCCGCAAGGAGCGTGAGTCGTGATGAACTTGAAAATATTGAAATACCATTCTTACCTGCAGCTAACAGCGTATGTTGCATTCCTGGCGATGACGTTGCTCGCAGGCGGGAAAATCATGGCCCAGGTCGGGACGGCGCCCAGCCTGCTCTATGTGGTAGATACCGGAGATGGATGGTTTGATCATTCCCAGATATTGCAGTTCGACACTGCGCAAGGCAGGATTCTTAAAACCTTTAACGGTGGCCAAGATCCGGACATGGCGCTGTCTCCAGATGGAAGCCGCTTGTATGTGACCGCATACTCACAGGACTCCGACACAGCACCTCTCGAAAATCACTTGTCTGTGTACGACACCGCATCTGGCAAACTTCTTGCAAAAATCGGCAACCCGGATGCTATTAAACACACCATGCAGGCCTATGGCACTGCCCTGACCGTATCTCCCTCTGGACGCTGGCTCTATATTACAAAATTCCATTTCAATCCAGCGAATAAGGGTTATTACTGGTATTTAACCGCGTTCGACACGGTCCAGAATCAATTCCTTCCTGTGCAAGCGAAACTTCCGTGCCGCGACGTGACGATGGTTGCCATGCGGCAAGACCTCAGCGTCGTGCTGATCTGCGAGAGCAGCCCTTACGTCTTCGACGTCAACCTGGGGAATTACGCAAACCCCATCAAGCGAGTGCCAGTGCGTCAAAGCCCCGCTACGAGCAGGGTCGCGGGCGCGTCAAGTAATGGGGCGGTCGGAATCATACCACCCAAATCCCAAGAATTGTGGGGAGCAGCCTTTTTGCAGCCTGGCGTCGATAAAATTGCTCTGGTCAGCGATTTGGATGGGGCCATTTTCTCCTTTGACCATACTGTGGGAACTAGCACCATGGTTGGCCAGCAGCCGCGCCTGAAGGTTGGAGGGATAAGCAAGGGCTTTGTTTCTCCCAATGACGATGCGGTCTATTTTCAAACTGCCTCCAGCCGGCTCTCTGGCAGCAACCATTCATTTTCTCGCCGCAACCAGATTCTGAGCGCTGATCCAAAGACAATGTCTCTCAAGAGCACCCTGACGATCAGCAGCCCGTTTTTCTCTATGGCTCTAAGTAAGGATGGGCATACCATCTTTACCGTCAATCCTGACGCTGCCACAATCGGCATTGTCGATACATCGACATTAACTGAAGTAAAGCAGATATCCGCCGTTGGAAGAAGGCCAATTTATGCAATCGCTGCGCCTTAGCAAGATTACCGACCTAGTAAAAGCGCTTGACGAGCCAACATCCAAGGAGCATCGCCAGTAAGTGCGAATCGAAAGACAGGCTATCAGTACATAGCAAGTAAGTAGGTAAAAGAAAGGGGATAATAACTAGCTATGTCATCTCTGGGGCACGTCCAAAGCTCCTCGATGGCACGTGTAGCAAGTTATCAGAAGATGCCCGCCAAAATGCTCCTTGTTAATTGCTCTTTGTGCCAACATCATCCGGCGGGCTGTTCGTTTGGCTTTTTTGTCATCTTTCTCATAGGCATTGATGATATGACAGTATTCGCAAGAAACGCCAAGTGATTCATTGATGAATTGCATTGTTGGATATATTTGATCTGCGGGGTATCCCTTCAGTACCTGGATATTCTTGAACACCTTTTCGGCGGTTGCTATGGCAGAATCATCGGTGGAAAAGGCCCTGATTAAGAGTTTCGGGCGCAAAGGTTTTTTTGTCATTGACATAGCGACAACTATGATCGATACCAGTGGAATTAGGAGCAGAAGTAATTTTCGATTCATCGCACACCTGTGTTGCAGATCTAAAGAGTGTAACTCGCTATTCAATCCCGGCAAGCAACAAGTTAGTCATTATGCAGAGTGCGTTTCTGCGTACAAGGTTGAAATGTGACACGCGAGGACTGCTGAACACTGACGGCATTCCGGAGGAATGATGGCTACACACCGGTTTGAGACTGCGTCCCCGATTTTTCATCGTGGTTGGCAGCGCCACATCGCGCAGAGCCTAATAACGGGCGTAGCCTCGGAGAAGCTGGTCGAAGAGATGGTCCTAAGCGGTTTTGAGCGGGCATTCGCGAAGCACCAAGTGGCCGAATGTGAGTCCACGGCCGCCATCGAAGCCGGTCGAGCCGTCTTCCGGCGTCAAAGTAAAAATCGCGCGCTGTTCGAAGCGATGGCAGAGACGGCCCGCCAATCGCATTATGGCAACGGTTCAATCAAGAAGAGGCTGACTGCAGAACATTTTTACGAACAATATTTCTGGCGTAACACTCCCGTGGTGCTCCAGAACCTGATGGCCGATTGGCCGGCACTGGAGCGGTGGACGCCGGAGTTTTTCGCTGAACGTTACGGCAACGAACTAATAGAGATCACTTCTGAACGCGAGAGCGACCCTTTGTTTGAAGCTAACCTTGATCAACATCGGTCACAAATCCGGATGCGGGATTATGTCCGCAGGATAAAGCAATGTACGGACGCAACCAATGACTTCTATTTGGTAGCAAAAAATGGTTTGATGGCAAAAGAAGCCTTTCGCGGTTTATTGGATGATATACCGGCTCCTGCCGGATTTCTGGATCCGGCGATGTCTGGTAGCCACCACATCGGCCTCTGGTTTGGTCCGGCAGGAACTGTAACGCCGCTGCATCATGACGGGAGCAATATCTTGCTGGGCCAGATACGGGGACGCAAACTGGTCAAACTCATTTCGCCTTTTTTTCTAGATTACCTG
>DASRCD010000541.1:0-7389 GCA_035653315.1 Candidatus Angelobacter sp. | reverse complement strand
TGTAACCCAAGCCAAGTCCAATGCCGCCGATGACTCCGTAACTCAAGTAGAGCCACCACAGTTTATGGGCAGAGAAGCTGGCCAGGAACGTGCCTACTCCATAGCAGGCGCCGCCCGTAAGGGCGACAACACGCGGCCCTTTCTGATTCAGCCAGAGCCCGCCAAAGAAGGAAGCAAAGCCCAGAACAAAAATGCTGATGGTGAAAGTCAACGTAACTTCAGAAATGCTCCATCCGAATTGTCTGGCCAGTGGAACACGAAATACGCTCCATGCATAAACAGCGCCCAAAGCAATTTGTATAAAGATTCCGGCAATAGCTATACCCCATCGCTTCACGGTGTTCTCCTCCGTACAAATCCGCGTTGTACCGGCGATTCCACCGGCTGCAGGCTTGGAAATTTTGTGTTATCGATCTGGTAGATAGGATGAGGCCTTCAGCCGTAGATAAACATGCCAATATGTGCCAGCGCTGAAGCGTGCTCAATAAATGAGCGGCTGAGTGCTGCATTCAGAATGACGGGATAAACTTGAAGAGCATGGCAGGCCTTCGTTGAGGAAACGTAAAAGTACTCACAGCAGTTTTGCTCGCAAGAAATAGTCGGCTCATCCCTGAACATGGCTTTTGATCTATGAACGCAGCTTACGATGCAATCATTCTCGGCGCGGGAGCGGCAGGCTTGATGTGTGCCATGGAAGCCGGCCGCCGTGGGCGGCGTGTGGTTGTGTTGGAGCGTGCCGAGCGCATCGGTAAAAAGATCCTGATCTCAGGCGGAGGGCGTTGCAACTTCACCAATCTGCATTGCCGGCCGGAAAACTTTATTTCAGCCAATCCACATTTTGCCAAGTCCGCGCTGGCGCGTTATACGCCTGCTGATTTCATCTCCCTTGTGGAGAAACATGGCATTGCCTATCACGAGAAAACCCTGGGGCAGTTATTCTGCGATGGGCCGGCGCAGCAGATTGTGACCATGCTGGAGAGCGAATGCAGTACTGCCGGCGTTCAGATTCTTACGAATATCAAAATTGACCGGATCACCAGAGAGACTGAAGCAGATGGCGCGCGCTTCATCGCACATGCGGGTGAGCGGAAATTTGCAGCGGCTTCACTGGTTGTTGCCACAGGCGGGCTTTCAATTCCAAAGATGGGCGCCACCGGCTTTGGATACGAACTCGCCCGCCAGTTCGGACTGAAGATCATTGAAACCAGACCGGCGCTGGTTCCATTCACATTCACCCAGGAAGATGCTGCTCATTTTTGCGATCTGGCTGGTGTTTCGGCTGAAGTTGTTGCCTCTATTGAAGGCCAGCATTTTAGGGAAAAAATGTTGATCACGCACAAGGGGTTGAGTGGTCCGGCAATTCTGCAAATCTCTTCTTACTGGAAAGCTGGTTTGCCTGTGGTTATGGACCTTGCCCCTGAGCGCGAACTAACAACCACGCTGCGCGACCCTAAAGCCCGCCGTGATCTAGCCACGGCAAAGATTGCATTCCGCGCGGCGCTGCCTGGCCGTCTTGCTGATCGATGGCTGGAGCTTTATTCCCCGCAAAGCTGGAACAATCATGCCCTGAGTGAGCTTGAACACAAAATACACCGTTGGGAGATTTTTCCCGCCGGCACGGAAGGTTATGCCAAAGCGGAAGTAACCGCGGGCGGGGTGGACACAAATGAACTTTCAGCCAAAACAATGGAAAGCCGCAAAGTGCCGGGACTCTATTTCATTGGGGAAGTGGTGGATGTCACCGGGCATCTCGGCGGATTTAATTTCCAGTGGGCATGGGCTTCAGGCCATTCCGCCGGGCTAGCTGTGTAGGCTGCACGGTAGTGTGCGCTCAGCGCACTTCTTCTTACGGAAAATGCTATGTTCTTTCTTCCTGCGAAAAATGCTGCGTACAGAAAGAAGCCCAGCCATAAGGCCGGGCTCCTTCGTTATTTCTATTTATTTCGCAATTGAATTTTGAGTCACATGCTTGTTGAGGGCCTTCTCAATCACGTCGCGTCCCACATAGCCCACAATCTGCTCCTGGACCTGGCCGCCTTTGAATATCAGCAACGTGGGGATGCCACGCACGCCATAGCGCTGCGGGGTTGCCGGACTGCTGTCCACGTCCATTTTGCCGACCTTGATTTTTCCCTGATATGCGGCTGCCACTTCATCCACAACAGGAGCCAGTGCTTTGCAAGGACCGCACCAGGCAGCCCAGAAATCGATCATGACCGGTTGTTCACTTTTCAGCACTTCCTGGTCAAAATTGCCGTCAGTTATTTCAAGAATTCCCGCGCTCGCCATGAAAGCCCTACCTTGATTAATTTTTTAACTTCTACCCAGAAGCTGGTGGATATCTTGCCACCACCATCCTAACAAACAATTAGATGAAGCAAGCGGGGTTCGGTTGCGCAACAAAGTAAGTTATTGAGCCGAAAGAGGATGCTCTTTTACAATTAATTCCGCATCCTTGGCCAGATAGCTTTTCTTCCTGAACCAGTCTTCCATCGCCTCTTTCAGCCGGTCTAGTGGTACGCGCGTTCCAATACGCATTACGCCGTCGCTCACCGGGAGTGTGTCATCAAAGATTGGATCATTGGTGAAATTGCGCATGGAGAAATTGTCCAACCACTTGATAGGACAGGGCTCCTGACGGCCTTCAACCTGATACTGCACCGTGATTTTTCGCGAATACATACTCTAATCCGGCGCGAGTTTACACCCGCCGCCTTTCTTCTTTTCTCCGCCCCATTTTGGGACAAAATACGCATAAGCCAAGAGGCTTAGGCACACATCTTTTTCCCCTGAGACCCTGGTTCAGTAAGCCAGCAACTCTGCTCATACCAAAACGGTTCTATCTACTTATCTTATTGCAATCATTAATCTTGCAATCAATTTTGAGCATTAAAAATTGCCAATCTGTCTGTGGCGGGCCTTAAGTATCGGCATTCCAGCTTCGGACATGTCCCAGAGTAACCTAGAATCCTGCAACTATAGGCGCATCCTAGACACTAATACACGTAGTAGTTAACTAGAAGTACGGGTATTAAGGATTCCCCTAATGACGGATCGCCACGAAAAAACGGATTTCAAGGAACTGGTAAGCCATCTAAAAGAGCTCACGAATGCCCTCACCGCCGTCCACGGCGATCTTTACTGGCTCGCCATGCAGAGCCCTGACGCCACAGCCAAGCAGAGCACCCCAGCGGCGGAATTGAACGTGGATATGCTCACAGAATTGAAGACCGCCATTGATGATATGCGCCTTCTCCTGTGGCAGTATATTGAAACCGCGACGGCCATTGATCCGCAGATCATGCGTGAAGGCATGGAAGCGCAACGCCTGCAGCGCGTGAGCAAATTTCTCCAGCTTTTGCGCGACCGCCTGGTCCACTCCGTGGAAGACCAGCCGCTTTCCTTTATTGAACGCATTACCGCCAAGGTGAAAGAACATATTCCGGAAAAAGCCGCTTGATACGCCAGAGCTTGAAGAATGTCCGTGATTGACATTCAAGTTCGGGCCTAAGTGAGCGGAAAAAGTCGCCAAAAATAAATGGGCTGGATTTCTCCAGCCCATTGTTTGTTGTTTAGTAAATGATTGTTTACTCGGCAGCCATCTCTTCGGCTTCGCCTTCCTGGCGCAGAAGTTCCAGAGCGCGCTCTGCTTCAGCGTATGCCTGTGAGACTTCTTCCTGCACCTTGGCGGCAGCCTGCTCAAGTTCAGGAGCCAGCCTCACACCGCGATAGTGTTCCATGCCAGTCCCGGCAGGGATCAGGCGGCCCACAATGACGTTTTCCTTGAGTCCGCGCAGATGGTCCACAGCGCCCTGAATCGAGGCTTCTGTGAGCACCCTGGTGGTCTCCTGGAACGACGCCGCGGAGATGAAGGATTCCGTTGAGAGCGATGCTTTCGTGATTCCAAGCAGCAGCGGACGGCCCGTTGCCGGACGGCCACCGTCGGCAATCACGCGCTCATTCTCTTCGCGGAAGCGGAATTTATCAATCTGCTGTTCCAGCAGGAACGTGGTATCACCCACATCCTCCACCTTCACCCAGCGCATCATCTGGCGGACAATCACTTCAATGTGCTTGTCACTGATGGTTACGCCCTGCAGACGATAGACTTCCTGGATTTCATTCACCAGGTAAGCCTGCAGTTCCTTTTCACCCAGGACCGCAAGAATGTCATGCGGGTTGAGCGGCCCGTCCATCAGCGGTTCACCCGCCCGGACTCGCTCGCCTTCCTGCACGTTGATGTGGACGCCCTTTGGCACCGAGTATTCCTTTTCCGTGCCATTGTCAGCCACAACATAAATCTTGCGCTGGCCCTTGCTCACTTCGCCAAACTTCACCACACCATCAATTTCACTGATGATGGCGGTTTCACGCGGCTTGCGGGCTTCAAACAATTCAACCACGCGCGGCAGACCACCAGTGATGTCTTTGGTCTTGGTGGTTTCACGCGGGATCTTTGCCAGCACGTCACCCGGATGAACCTCATCACCATCCTGCACCATTAAGTGCGCGCGGGAAGGCATGAGATAACGCCGGGTTGACTTGCTCTTGATCATGATTGCGGGCTGGCGTTTTTCGTCCGGCGACTCGCCCACAACGTGGCGGGAAAGTCCGGTTACTTCGTCCACTTCTTCGTGAAGCGTTACGCCTTCCTGCAAGTCCTTGAACTGCACGGTGCCGCCGATTTCCGTCAGGATAGCGAAGGTGTAAGGATCCCACTCCACCATCACGTGGCCCAGGTTGACCTGCTGGCCTTCCTGCACCTTGACGCGAGCGCCGTACACAACCGAGTAGCGCTCCTTTTCGCGGCCTTTTTCATCCACCACGGCAATCGATCCGGCGCGGTTCATTACCACCAGATCGCCTGCCTTGGATTTAACTGTTTGCAGGTTGATGAAACGCACAGCGCCATTGTTGCGCGCTTCCAACCGTGACTGCTCAGAAACGCGTGACGCCGTGCCACCGATGTGGAAGGTACGCATGGTCAACTGCGTTCCGGGTTCGCCGATGGACTGGGCTGCGATTACGCCTGTGGCTTCACCGAGCTCAACCATGCGGCCTGAAGCCAGGTTGCGGCCATAGCACGCGATGCAAACACCGCGCTTGGATTCGCAGGTTAGCACGGAACGGATCTTCACCCGTTCAATGCCGGCAGCCTGAATCGCGTTGGCCAGTTCTTCCGTGACTTCCTGGTTTACGTCGACAATCACATTGCCTTCGTAGTCCTTGATTTTTTCCAGCGATACGCGGCCCACAATGCGGTCGCGCAAAGGCTCAATGATGTCCCCGGCTTCTACGATGGATCCCACGTAGATGCCGTCCACCGTTCCGCAATCCTGCTCGCTGATGATCACGTCCTGCGCCACATCCACAAGGCGGCGGGTCAGGTAACCTGAGTCAGCGGTTTTAAGCGCCGTATCAGCCAGACCTTTACGCGCACCGTGCGTGGAGATGAAGTACTGCAACACGGTCAACCCTTCACGGAAGTTTGCCGTGATGGGTGTTTCAATGATTTCGCCGGAGGGCTTAGCCATCAGTCCGCGCATGCCGGAGAGCTGGCGAATCTGCTGTTTCGATCCGCGAGCGCCGGAATCGGCCATGACGTAAATCGGGTTCATCTGGCCGGATTTATCCAGCTCCTGCATATTGCCGAACATCTCATCGGCGACCTTTTCCGTCACGTTGGACCAGATTTCAATCACCTTGTTGTAGCGTTCGCCGTTCGTAATCGCGCCATCAAGATATTGCTGCTGCACATTGATGACCTGTTTTTCCGCGTCGCGCACCAGGCTCTTCTTGTGCTCCGGAATCACCATGTCATCAATGCCGATGGAAAGACCCGCGCGTGTGGCAAAGCGGAAGCCGGTTTGCTTCACTTCGTCCAGCATCTTTACGGTTACTTCCAGGCCAAAGCGCAGGTAGGTGTAATTCACCAGCTGGCCAATGCCTTTTTTCTTGAGCAGTCCGTTGATGAACGGCATGCCCTCAGGCAGATGGTCATTAAGAATGGTGCGGCCTACCGTGGTATTGATGTACTGGCGCTCAAAGTTCATTGGCTCAGCGTGAACAATGTCCTGATCGTCATAAGCCTGCGTCAAGTCGATCACTTCACCGCTATAGCGCAAACGGATGGGCGTAAGCGTTTCCACTTCACCCGCTTCCAGAGCGAGCAGCACGTCTTCAATATTGGCAAAAGCGCGTCCTTCGCCCTTGGCTCCGGGTTTGCTCTTGGTCAGGTAATACAAGCCAAGCACCATGTCCTGCGTGGGCACGGTGATGGGCTGGCCTGATGCCGGCGAGAGAATGTTGTGCGAGGACAACATCAGCACGCTGGCCTCAACCTGGGCTTCCGGTGAAAGCGGAATGTGGACCGCCATCTGGTCGCCGTCAAAGTCTGCGTTGAAGGCCGTGCAGACCAGCGGATGGATCTTGATGGCCTTGCCTTCCACCAGCACCGGCTCAAATGCCTGAATGCCCAAACGGTGCAGCGTGGGAGCGCGGTTCAGCAATACCGGATGGTCTTTGATGACCTCTTCCAGGATGTCCCAAACAATGGGCTCCTGCTGCTCCACCATTTCCTTGGCTTGCTTAATGGTGGTGCAGTGACCTGTCTGTTCCAGGCGGTGATAGATGAATGGCTTGAACAGTTCCAATGCCATTTTCTTGGGCAAACCGCACTGGTGCAGCTTGAGCTCAGGACCAACCACGATCACGGAACGTCCGGAGTAATCGACGCGCTTACCAAGCAGGTTCTGGCGGAAGCGTCCCTGTTTGCCTTTGAGCGTGTCAGAAAGCGACTTCAATGGGCGATTGTTGGCGCCACGCAGCACGCGGCCACGGCGTCCGTTATCGAACAGAGCGTCCACGGATTCCTGCAACATGCGCTTTTCATTGCGCACGATGACCTCAGGAGCGTGCAGGTCCATCAGCTTCTTCAAGCGGTTGTTGCGGTTGATCACGCGGCGATACAGATCGTTCAGGTCAGACGTGGCAAAGCGGCCGCCATCCAATGGAACCAAGGGACGAAGCTCCGGCGGGATCACCGGGATCACGTCCAGGATCATCCACTGCGGCTTGTTCTGGCTGCGGCGGAACGCCTCGACGACTTTCAGCCGCTTGGCGTATTTCAGCCGCTTCTGCAGCGAGGTCTCATGCTTCATCTTCTCGCGCAGTTCGGTGCTGAGGCTCTCCACGTCCACGCGCTTCAGCAGTTCCTTGATGGCTTCCGCGCCCATCATGGCCTTGAAGCCGGTGGCGCGGTACTGCTGGTCGAGCTCGCGGAAGCGAGTCTCTTCCTTGATGACTTCGCGCTCTTTGACCGGGGCTTCGCCGGGCTCGACGACCACGTACGATTCGAAGTAGAGAACGGACTCGAGGTCGCGCAGGGAG
>DASRCD010000540.1:0-3092 GCA_035653315.1 Candidatus Angelobacter sp. | reverse complement strand
CGACAATGGAGGTGCTTTTCTTGTACTTGGACCGCATTTTTGTAATAACCGGGATGGGCTTGATGCTGTTGCTGTTCAGGTCCACGATGATAAGGGAAGGTTTTTCTTCCGAGTTCTCAGTCTTTTCCGCAATGTCCTTGTCGCTTTTTACAAATTCCACTTTCACGTTCAGCTTGCGTGAAATCTCATTAATTTTGGCAACGAAGAAAAGGTCATCAATAAAGGCGAAAATCCGTGTGGGAGCATTTTCCCGCTGGGTGAGCGGCTCCATGTTGGGAGTGGCCTGGGCGCCATTATGGAACCGTGCTCCTTGCTGGCCGGAACCATTGCCCTGATTGCGATAGCTGTGGTCCATAGGACCGACAAAAGAAGAGCCGCCGCGCCGTTGTCCGCCGCCTCCGCGATTGTTCCGGTTCTGGCGGTTTTGTCCCCCCTGGCGGGGGTTATTGTTGGGGCCATTCTGGTTTTGACCCCCAAAGTTGCGTCTGCGTCGCCGCGGCTTGCGATTGCGAGGATTATTCTGCGGCTGGTTCATTCCTTCATTCATTCTTATACCTGTTAAGCTTTGATCTATCCGCCCGTAGGTTCCTTTTTGACGAACCTGTATAAACGAAATCCTCAGGTCTGATGGATGTTTCAGCTAAGTTTTCGGAAAAATCTTCGTTGTATCGGCGCCTTAGTCTTTGCGCGAGCGCCGCACCTGAACGGGCGGCCACCAGAAGACAAGGTGATGTTACCACGAACAGACAGCAGCGCAAGCAAAAACTTGTAAATTCCACGCACCGCTTTCCAGTGAACTGTTGAAAATGCTGGGAAACCGGAGAGTGGTGGGCGCTATAGGATTCGAACCTATGACTTCCACCGTGTGAAGATGGCACTCTACCGCTGAGTTAAGCGCCCTCTGCGCTTACTGCCGCATTTCGGGGTAAAACTATTCTAGCAGAAGACTTTTTCCGCTGCAGCGGGTTCACTCTCCAGGGCTGCCAGACAAAAACTTACAGTTGGCATAAAAGCCACGGCATGCAATAAACTCTTGGGATGGGGCCTGCCGGCGCGGCCCAAAAACCCGCAACTTTTTATGTTCCAACGGGTTTACACGGGTGTGAGCAGCGTGGCCTTAAAATCGGGGTTGTTCATGCCCACAGTTACCGGCAGGATGCAGGGTATTGCGGAGATGGCAGCTAGCCACGTTCCATACGATTCGCTGAGCGACGCGGAGGTCATGCTTCGCGCCGGCACGGATGATGATGCCGCTTACGAGTATCTCGTAACCAAGTATCACCGTCCCATGATCGCTTTTATGTATCGCATGTGCCGCAATCAGGCACTTGCGGAAGAGCTGGCGCAGGAGGTTTTTTTGCGGGTTTACCGCTCGCGCAAAACCTATGCGGCAGAGGCAAAGTTCACAACCTGGCTTTATCGCATCGCCACCAACCTGGCGGTGAACCATGCGCGCGACCATAAAGTTGAACGCAGCGGGAAGGTTGTGAGCCTGGATGAGCCGGATGAAGAGTCCGGAACCACTTTGGATGTGGCCGATCCAACGCTGAATGTGGAACAAAACATTTTGCGGCGGGAGCGGCTGGAAGCAATCAAGAAACATGTAATGGCGTTGCCGGAAAAACAGCGCGCCGCAGTTTTAATGCACAAATATCAGGGAATGGATTACAAGGAAATTGCGGAGGTGCTCAAGCTGAGCGAGTCCGCCACTAAGTCTCTGTTGTTCCGGGCCTATGAAGTGCTTCGGGAACGGCTCAAGGATTTTGTATGAATTGCAATGATGTTCGGGAAAATTTGATTGAGTTGCTCACTGACGGTCCGGCCGACCCGCAAGTGACAACTCACGTTGGCCAGTGCCATGCCTGCTCGGAAGAGCTCGCGTCCATGCGCGAAACCATGGCTCTGATGGATGAATGGGAGGCCCCGGAGCCTTCTCCCTACTTTCTTACGCGGTTGCGGGCCCATGTAAAGGAAGAGCGGGAGAAATCTCCCGCCAAGGCTGCGCTGTTTGGCTGGTTGCGCCGTCCGATATTAGCGGCTACTTTGGCCACCATTCTGGCAGGTGGCGGCGTTCTGTATCGGCTCACGATTCCCCCTGCACCCAGCAACGGCGATGCGGTAGCTGATATTGAATCGCTCGACAGGAACCATGATCTGATTATCGATACTGATCTCATCAATGAACTGACGGGAGCGCCGTCAGACGATGTAGCTGAGCCATAAAATAATCGCTCGGGGGAGCAGATTGTGATGGGTGCCAATGTAATTTCCGCTTTGGCGCTGGCAGGGTTAATCACCATGTCCGTGCCGTCGCATGTCAAGCCACATAGTAGAGACAGTCTGGCCGTCGCCGTTTTGCAATCGCCAACCGCTACAAAAACGCCCGGAAGCACTCCATCCCGAACCACGCAAAAAACTGTTCACAGCAACAGAATGGGTGAATGGCTTGAGGCCCACAAAAACCTCACCCCTGATCAGCAGTTGAAACTGCTGGAAAGTGATCCGGCTTTTAAAAAGCTTTCACCTGACCGGCAGAATGCGTTGCGCGAACGCCTGAAAAAATTCAACAGCCTGCCTCCGGAAAAGCGCCAGCAAGCGTTTCAGAGGATGGAATTTCTGGCCAGGCTCACACCTGACCAGCGTGAAAAATTGCGTGATGCCAGCAAAGAGCTTCAAGGATTGCCGCCTGACCGTCAGGTAGCAGTCCATAAGGCATTGCGGCATCTCCGCAAAATGCCGCAGCAGGAACGCGAACAGGAGTTGCAATCTGATCGCTTCCGCAGCACCTTCTCTGACCAGGAACAAAAGCTAATCAGCCAGCTTGTTTCCATGCCAATAATGCAGGGCGGAACAGCCCAGAGTTCACAGGCGAAGTAATTTTTATGAAATCCCGAAGCTCAGCGAGGGACAGTTAGAACCTAGTTCATCATTGCCATTGATCTTCTCAGTGACAGGGCGGTCTGCCTGATCTCCTCTGCATCAGAGGCATCGGGTGACATCTTGACATATTCGTCAAAGTCACTGAGTGCGCCGCGGTAATCATCAAGGTTATACCGCAGCACCGCCCGCTGCTTTACGTCTTCCGGCGAGCG
>DASRCD010000539.1:0-3502 GCA_035653315.1 Candidatus Angelobacter sp. | reverse complement strand
AAAAGTTTGCAATGACATAGTAAAAGTCAGTTCGTACGAACAAAAAGCATTGCCAAACAATCCGCATGGCATATGCGAAAATCATTGCCTTCACCAAGTTCGTCCAGAAAGGAGACAATGGCGGCCATCCCCGACGACAGCAGAAGATCAAAATGATTAACACTGCGCCAGAAGTTGCGTCAACCAACACTCCAGCAAGAAAAGGAAGGTAACGGCGCTCCTTTGGAACGGACCAAAGTCCAGTAAGGTCGGTTTCGGCAACGATGTACCATAACCGATGACCAAGTCCAAATTTGGAATCTACTCCCGCTGCTCTCGCAGCGACAAGATGGCTGAACTCATGCAGAACCAGAGCAAAATAGCCCTCAAGGATCAGCAGCGCTATGCTAAGGGTCCGGGAAAAGGGGAAATAAATGCTGCTGGATCGTGGGATCAGAGAACGGTCCAAGTAGCAGAGACCGACTGCAACAAGGCTTAGAATAATGCAGATTGAGACAGTTGCTGGTCCAAATATCTTTTGGGCAAGTTCCTCCGGAAAAGAAGCAAAATGAAACCTTATACTACTGCGGCTACCCGCCGATTTAACCGCATTTTTCTTAGAGTCCTGGCCCAGTGTACTGATGAAACCGTGGACGCTCAACATCTCCAGAAATTCGGTTAAGTCCGGCACTTCCCCATCTTTGTCGAGATAATATTGGCCTACTTCGCCAATGGTTTTGCCTCTTGCCAACAGGTCGAGAGCATCAATTGCTTCAGAGGGTATCGCCAAGAAAGAGCCAACTTCTGGACGGCCGATGATAATGTCTTCGCCGTCTCTTTGGCGCGTGAAGGTTTCAACTACAACCTTGGCATTTGTATCCGAATAAATTGAGACCATTGTCTTCCGTAGGCCAGAATTTTAACAGAGGATACTCAAAAATCGTACCGCTTTCGCCCATGCCAACTTGCGAACCGCAGAGAGCAATGCTATACATCGTGCAGGAGTGCATCCTGATTAAGCCTCCATTGATCTGGCAACCATGCTGGAAGTTCGCTGGTGCGCAGGACAGGGATGTTGCTGAGTAATTGAGTGAGATACCGTTGCGGGCCGATGTCGTGTCTGCGGCAGGTCGAAGTCAAACTAGCCAAGATAGCCGCTGTTCTTCCGCTGCGTGGATTGCCGACGAACAAACTGTTTTTCCGATTGAGAACCACGCGCTTCATTTCGCGTTCTGAAACGTTATTGTCTATAGGCACGGCGCCGTTGGTACAGAAGACATTCAATTCCTCCCACTCGCTCTGCGCATAGTTGATGGCTTCGGCCATCGGATGTCGCGGCAGCAACTGCTCCTTCCAGATAAGAAACTTCTCGCGTAGTTCTGCCAGCACAGGCGCCGATTGCCTTTGGCGCAAGCGTAGACGTTCTTCGGAAGGCAGCCCGCTGGCTAGTTTTTCGACTATATCTCGCACAAGCGCGACGGCTTCGCGGGCGATCTCTGGAGCAGTCTTCTCCGCTTCGATGATCTTTCTTCGAAGGTGTGCCCAGCAGCCAGCGCGCACGATGCCGTTGCGCTACCACGCCGTTGTATCCGCCATACGCATCCGCCAACAAGATCTGATCATAACCTTTTAGGAAATATCGCGGTCCGTCACGGCCCCGGCTTAAGGTGAAATCGAAGACGTTATATGGGTGGTCATCATCGCCCACATAGACCCACATACGTGCTTTTGCAGTTTTACCCTTGTTTAGCATCGGCATGACTGTGTCATCGGTAGCCATTACATGCGAGGCCCGCACCCGCTCTGCCATCAACCTGTACAGCGGTTCGACGAGATCGGCCACATCGCCACACCAGATTGACTGCGTAGCACGCGGTATCTCAAAGCCCTGGCGTGCAAAGATGTCTTCCAGACGATACAGTGGTGCGTAATCTGAGAATTTGCTTAGAAGCCAGCAACCCAGGTCCCGCCAGACCCTTGTCAATGGCTGCCTCCGGCTTATTTGCAGTCTTGATCTGTGGAGACTCGCCGATTAGCTCACAGGCCGTGCAAGCATACTTTTTGCGAATGTGATGGATGCGTTCGAAGTGGCCCGGCACATATTCAATCTGCCAGCTCTCTTCCATGCCGATCTCCTTGCGTGCGACACCACAGCCTGGACAAGCACGTTCTGCTGCGTTCAGCTCATATACATGCATGATGACAGGAAGATTTTCAAAACTAGCCAGAGCACGTCGCCCCTTACGTCGTCTGATCTGCCGCAGTTCTCCTTCTGGCTCTGTGTGCGACGAGATATCTGCTGGATGAACAGGCTTGTACTTCAGAGTTTCGCCGAACTCCAGCAACATCTGTGCCAGATCGCCGTTGCTGCGAAGCCGGTCGGCACGCGGCCCATAGTATCACTTGCGATAGCGCTCTAATTCCAGACGAAGATTTTCAACGTGCAGTTCCTCGGCGTGCCGCTTGTGCTCGTCCCGCTCCGTCAGCAGCGCACGCACAAGCGCCTGCAGCGATTTACTATCTTCAGGCAAGTGAGAAAACTCTGGATCGGCGGGAGGCACGTGTGAGAAGACGCATATCGATGGGCTCTTGACTCATACGGTCATGATTTCTTCGTTGTCTATAATGGTTCCGTTGTCACGTTCGTAGCGCTCGACTCGCTTCAACTTCGATACGTCAATTTCGTCCAGCAGCATCGCCAATTCACTGGCGCGCAGTTCTACAGAACGCGCTCACGCTCCGATACGCGGCAGCTTCAAAATGCCCTTCTCCAGCCGTTTGTACCAGAGCACATATCCATCACGATCCCAGAAGAGAATTTTTAATCTTTCGCCGCAGCGAGAGCGAAATACGAACCAATGCCCGCTGAGTGGATCCTGGCCGATGACGGCTCTAACGCGCTCTGCCAACCGGTCAAAACCACAGCGCATGTCTGTTACTTCGCTGGCCAGCCAAATACGCATCCTCTGCGAGTTGTCAAGTGCCCGAAGGCTGGGCAGGCCAATCATTCTCCGCTCTCCAGCACATGCATCAATGCCCGCAGATGGAGCGCCTCGAATCCCGGCTCGACCATCAGGCTGCGTTCACCTTTAAGCCGCACTTCAATTGCGGGACTATGCACTACCTCTGGCAACATCATCAGACTAGCCTTAGACGCCGGCTTGACGGCTACCTCCACGAAATGTGCCGTATCAGGCTCCCGCAGCTGTTTCTTCCATCCGTAAAACTGCCATGCCTTCAGACCACGCTCCTGACAGAACGCCGCAATGCTCTTGCCGCTCTGCTGCTGTTCAAAAACTAGCCTCTGCCACCGTGCTCGCGCTTCCGCCGTTTCTGCTCTCTTTCCTCAATAATGCTGTTCTGTTCTATTTCTGGGCAAGATGTGGTTCACATATCGCTCACAACAGGACTACTCAATCCCGAGCTTGGTAGACATCTTTACTAGATCGGCCAGAGACTGAGCAGCCATCTTTTTCATAATCTGGCCCCTCTGCACACGTACCGTGATTTCGCTCTTTCCAAG
>DASRCD010000538.1:0-2446 GCA_035653315.1 Candidatus Angelobacter sp. | reverse complement strand
AGGATCGTTAAAAACCGGACTACTGGTGCCTCTACTAGGCATCGCAATTCTGATCTGGCTGCACGTGATTGGAAATCACGGCAGCCATTCCATTGAATAGGCAAATGACCTTCAGGCAGAAGCATCATTCAACTCTTGCAGCCCATGTACAACTGCAACTGTATTGGGCTTACATTTGAGCGCCGGCGGCACCTTTGGCGATCGGCTTGAGATAGCGTCTGGCTGAATTTATTACCTCTTCAAATTCGTGCTGCGGATCCCAGGGTTGGAAGATATCGGTTACGCTGCACAGACCAAGCATTCTATAGCTCTCAGTCTGGGATTCGTTGAACCATTGGTTCCCAGTGCTTTCATGAGGGAATGCAGGATGGGCTGCTTTGTATGCCGTCACGTCAGAGGGTTCGGTTTGCAGGACCACGGGCTTGATGTAGATCAAATATCCATTCTCAAGGTCTTTATCAATTTCTTTATAAAGAATTCTGGCAATCGCGCATCGCTTCTTCGGTTCAGCTCCAGGTAAAGGGAAGGGATCGTCAAATTCGATAGGAATTTTCATATCAATGCGAATTTTCCTGAGAGCATTTCCCAGATCTTCATAAGTGTTTTCCGAATCACAACCTCCATCCAGAACAACAATGTAACGGCAGCGCCGCAGCACCATTTCGTACAGGGCCAGATTTTCAAAATGCCCGCCATCGGATAAGTAAACATAAGGGCTGCTGTCATTGGTAAGACCAAAGGCTTCGCGAATGATTGAATCAAAGGCTGAACGCGGACCTTCATTATGCCAGCGGTGTTGTTTGGGATTGCCAAGCCAGGAACCGAGGCGCGCATTGAAGAGCGTCATAATAAACGTAAGCGCTGGAGCGGAATGATAGCCCATGTTGGGACTGGCTGCCGCACCCGAAATAGCCACGGCAGTGCCCAATGAAATGCCACCCTCGCCGCCATATTCCGCGCTTGGCCGATACCCCAGATCTGCGCTGCCACAATGAAGAGGTGAAACCGTAAATGAACCTGCTTTACGTTGCTGCCATGCCAGCCTTTCACCGGAAACAAGGTTGAGTGCAATATTTACAACGTGGAACGGTTTCAAGGAAGGAGTCAGGTCCTTCATAAAATAATTATCGGTTTGGTCGAAGCCGGTAAATTTATTGATCTCCGGCGTATCGTTTGAAGCCCCAAGATAAGCGCGGATCAAGCGGCTGCGATACATGGCCTGAAGGGAAAATTTATTGATGTTAATGAATTTGGCCATAAGCCAGCTGAAGGAGAGAAAGACAACCGCCAGAAGAATGGCATCCTCAGCTCTTGTATGCTCAATCAGTGACTTGTGATTCGTCCACTCCACATCCACCATGCCGGTTTTCGACAAGATCCAGTTGGTAAGAATAACCAGGCACGTTAAGAACACCACAATAAATATGGGCGCCGCAAGCCGTCCCGCGATATCCAGCAGATTGCTGCTTTTCTGCTGCGATCCCTGCTTCTTCTCTCCCTGGGCTTTGGTCTTGCTGCTCAAACCCGCCAGAACCGAGATCAGACCACTTATGCCGCCACCAATTGCAAATGATGACTTAACCCATACGCCGAATCCAAATAAATATTTAGGGGCCTGCAAGGTGAGCCCGGAAAGACCTGTCCAGCAAACGACACAAAGTATGCCCCATGCTCCTGCCCGCGCCAGCCATTCCCGGTCTTCATCTTCCAGAACAAGGCTACTGAAGCCAACAAAAATTGTTACAGCCAGTCCAAAAGAAAGAAACAGCAGCGGCATGGCAACGGTTACGTAAACAGGCCAGCTAAGACGGCTGAACTGATCAGAGACCAGCAACCATGACCCGACCGCGGTACTGAAAGTGGTGAGTGTTACGGCAGCCAATAGGCCGAAAATCCATTTCAAGCGGGGGCGCTTGCGAACATCTTTGCGGGCATTCAATTTTGCAAGTTTTTCCCGGATGGTCCGCCAATAAATCAATCCATAAATCAGGTGGGCAACTGCGGCGGGAATGGCAATACAGGCAAATAACTCCCAAAAAGTCAGCGTAGTGGGAAACTTGTTATCACCACCAGTAAACCAGGCATCCGTTGTCAGCAGCGCCAAAGCAGCAAGAAAGATGGGCCCAAAACAATATTTCAGGAACTGGCCCTGCGTATGATTTTGATGGCCTACGCCGGGCAGATAACGCAGCGCGTTAAAAATGCCGATGGCGAAACACAAAGCGCCGATAACCGGCAACACAATGTGCCCGTAGGCAAACCACTTCCCAACGACCGGCACATACCATGAATACACGGTATCGCCTAACATGGCCATGGACAAAACGATTCGGGGCAGCGCAAGCGCGCATAGAAGAAGTGGAATAAAAACAAGCCAGTTCAGGAGCATGTTTCTCACGACAGTGGCAACCAGTGTCCAGGTATCGGACGAGAAAAAGCCCAGCTT
>DASRCD010000537.1:0-2490 GCA_035653315.1 Candidatus Angelobacter sp. | reverse complement strand
CTTACAGGCGACAAATATTTTGTGATGGGCGGGAATGCCGATGGCGCCACTTCCATGGTGGTGGACAGCAGCCCGTCGCAGGGCGGCTCCACGCGGGCGCGAATTTTATTCCAGATGCTGATCGCTTCGGCGCAAAAAAGTTTGAAGATCACGACGCCGTATTTTCTTCCAGATGAAAGCCTGAGCAAGGAACTAGTCCGCGCCATGAAGGAGCGGCATGTGAAAGTGCAGATTATTGTTCCGGGCAAGCACAGTGACCACAGCATGACGCGCAGTTCCAGCCGCGGCACGTATGGCGACCTGCTGCGCGCGGGCGCCGAAATTTATGAGTATCAGCCGGCAATGATTCATGCCAAGATCATGGTAGTGGATGATCTCTGGTCCGTTGTTGGGTCCACCAACCTTGATCCACGTTCATTTGGCTTGAATGATGAAGTGAATATGGCCGTGCTTGATCCTGGACTGGCGGGCAATCTGGACGTTGATTTCCAGAAAGACCTGGCACAGTCACGGCGGGAGACGCTGGAACAGTGGGAACATCGTTCAATATGGGAACGCAGCATGGAATGGTTCGGCTGGCTGATTGCCCGCGAACAATAGACAGCGTTATCCTGCAAACTGCCGATGAAAGATTACCGATTTCGTATTGCAACCTACAACACGCATAAATGCCGCGGCATGGATGGCCTTATCCGCCCAGCGCGTGTGGCCAAAGTTTTGGGTGAACTTGAGGCTGACGTGATTGCCTTGCAGGAAGTGGTAAGCCTGAAAGGCGGACGCAAAGAGCAGAACCAGGCGCAGTATCTGGCCGATGCCGTAGGTCTTAATTATTACATTGGTGAAACGCGCAAGCTGCGCGGCGCGGCCTATGGCAATGTGATTATCAGCCGGTTTCCGGTAAAAGATGTAAAAGTTTATGACCTAACCGCATCAGACCGGGAAAGACGCGGCTGCATCCGCTGCGACCTGGAAGTTGCTTCGGGCAAAATTATCCATCTTTTTAATATCCATCTGGGAACGGGATATATAGAGCGGCGCAAGCAGGCACGCTTGCTGATGAGCCGTGACGTCTTGCTCTCACCGCAGCTCAAGCATCCGCGTTTGCTGATTGGCGATTTCAATGAGTGGACGCGCGGCCTGGTTTCAAAAACACTCCAGCATTCCTTCCAAAGCGTGGATATCCAACTGCATTTGAACCGTAAACGCACGTATCCCGGCGTGTTGCCCATCATGCATCTGGACCACATGTATTTTGATAAAGACCTTGTGCTGGAGAAGTTTTCGCTGCATCGCAGCCGCATGGCGCTGGTGGCTTCTGATCATTTGCCGCTGGTGGCGGAATTTTGTTTGGGATGAATTCTTACCACTGATCTGCACTGATACCACTGATCAAAAGCCCAAACTTACCACGGATAAACACGGATTAAACCAATTTACCGCAGAGGACGCGAAGGACGCAAAGGGAGTTAAAAAATCGGGTGATCTGGTGAGCGTGCTATTTCCTCTGCATTCTTTGCGTCTTTTGCGGTGAATATGGGTCAACAGCATACAATCTCAATGTGGCCAGACTTACTTTTGTGGCGGGAAAGGGCGGCGTAGGAAAAACCACGGTCTCGTGCGCGCTGGCGCTGCACAAGGCAGCGCAGAGTCCTCATGATTCCACGCTGCTGATGTCCACTGACCCAGCGCATTCGCTAACGGATATGCTTCAGGTCAAGGACAAGCCCGGAGCGCATAAGCTGGCAGGCGTAAAGGGCAGGCTTTTCCTTTGGCAGATTGACAGCCAGCTTGAATTCCAGAAGTTTCTGGCGGAAAACCGCGAAGGCGTTTTGAACATTGTGGAGAGTGGGACATTCTTCAACAAGGAAGAAATCGCTCCCCTGTTGGATACCACGTTGCCCGGAATGTCTGAAGTGGCGGGGCTGTTGGCGATCCAGAAACTTTTGGAAAGCGGCGCATACGACAACATCATTGTGGACACTGCGCCGTTCGGCCACACGCTAAGGCTGTTTGAGCTGCCGCTGCATTTTCAAAAATTCCTGAATTTTCTTGAGGTGGCTTCCAGCCGTGATGCGCTGCTGGCACGCCGCTTTGGCGGGCGCGTCACCGATCCTTCACATGGCTTCTTGAAAAGGTGGCAGGACATTGTGCGGCAGGTGAAGGATGCATTCAGTTCTGACGAAGCTGAAATTTTGCTGGTGACCTCACCGGAGACATTTTCCTTGAATGAAGCCGCGCGGAGCCTGGAGTCGCTAAAGGAGTCTGTGCCTGAGATCCGGCTGGGCGGTATCGTATTGAATCGCGTGGTGGTTGAAAAATCGCAGTGTCCGCATTGCCGGCATCGGGCCCAGATGGTACGCAAAGCGGAGCAATTTCTGAAAAGGAGGTTTCCGCGTGTCCCAAGGTTTACAGGGCCAGATCCGGGGAATCCTTTGCTGGGGCCAGCGTTGCTGGCGCGATTTGGTGAAGCGCTGTTCGCGGGAAGACGGA
>DASRCD010000536.1:0-2478 GCA_035653315.1 Candidatus Angelobacter sp. | reverse complement strand
TCCAGCGCTTCCTTGCCGATATCCAACCCACTGAAGTTCGTCTTCACCGCGAACTGGTGTTCAATAGCGTGGTGAACTCCACTACAGCGGCTCCCACTTCCGCGCCGCCACCGGTGGTTGTTAATCCCAATCCGCCGCCGGATTTGATGCCGGGAACGGCAAAAAAATTTCCGCCCACCAACAGCCATTACATCAATGACGTTCAGTTCAGTGACCAGCGAGTGGATCAGGCCATGCTCCTGGATACAGTGGAAGAATGGAAAGTCCTGAACTTCACCAATCTAGCTCCCGGCCCTAATCCCTGGCACCCATTTCATATCCACATCAATCCCTTCCAAGTCACAGAGGTATTCAATCCGGAGGATCCCAATACTCTGGCTTGCATTAATCCTCTTGATCCAGCAACCTGGCACCCATGCAGCCCGCTGAACGGGCCATTCGTCTGGTGGGACGTTTTTGCCATACCCACCGCAACGTCGGTCGTGATTGGGCCTTTATCGCCCAGCCTTCCTGCGCCTGTATGCTCATCTTCGACAGCGACAGTATGCCAAATATCTTTTGCTTCACAGAACGCAACGCCGGCTGCGCTTCAAGGGTATTGTGCGGCTATTGGGCCATATCCATGCACACTCACCGTTAATACGGCTCCTTTCCCGCAGGATTGCACCAGCTCCGGGAACCAATGCCCAATTGGCGGCGCGTCATCCCAGCCCGTAGGCGTGCAATGCGTCGTGAATCCCGCAGCCACAGAAACTATATGCTGGACAACTGCAGCATTGCCCTCGCCCCTACCGAGCGCACTGCAGCAATACACGCAGTGTACTTCCGGCTCGTCATCCACCTGCACGCTCACGATTCCTGGGTACTTTAAAATGCGCACCCGGTTTTCTGATTACACCGGCCAATATGTGCTCCACTGCCACATTCTGGCCCATGAAGATCGGGGCATGATGGAGTTGATTGAAGTTGTGCCCAACGCTACCATGCAACATCACATGTGAAGCGGCGAAACGCTGCCAGGGCAAACATGATGGAGGATCCTTTATTCATGATCCTCTCCGAAGGAGGTTCCATGACAAGCGAAGAAACTTCTCCTGTCAGTTCAATCTCCGAACAAATGGTATTTCGCTCCGGCACGCGCATAAATGCCGCGATTCGGGAATCCCAGAAACTCATGGTATTTGCGATCAAAAAGATTATCGACAGCAGCAAAGACTGTAACGCGCTTTGACACGGTATAGACGCCTGAGATATTTGTGTTTGCATAGCCACCTACGGAATCAATCTGCGGGGCCGGGACTTGAAAATCAAAGCGCCGGCCTACCCAGCGGGTATTGATGAGCGAGTGCAGCTTCTGGGTTATGACCCAGTCCGCATGCAAACCACCTTCCCAGTGCGGCACATCGCGCAGGGGTTCGGTAGTGTTCTCCAGTTTCCAGTCGAGATAGGAAACATCTCCATCAATTCTCAGTTTTGCGTATGGGAGAAAACCTGCGCCCAGTTCCACGCCCTGTGTGCGTGCGCTGGAGAGATTGACCAGCCGGAACTGAGTGGCGCTGAAGTCGATTAGGTTGTCGAATGAATTCCAGAAATAAGTGATTCCCACCTTGCTGTGCAGACGGTTGAACTTCTGCTCAATACCTGTATCAAAGCCCTGGCTGGTTTCAGCTTTCAACGCCGGATTTCCAACCGTGGGATCGCCAAGCGCAAACATTGAGGGCAATTGAAACCCTGAACCCCAGGAGCCACGCAAAGTTGTCTGGCCGCCGAAGAGCCTTATATTGAGCCCGGCGCGTGATGCTGGATGCGGGCCAAAACCGGAGCTCTCATCAATGCTCGTGCCGAAACTGGCGGTGAGCCGCTTAACGTTATAAATAAGTTCGCCATTTGCTTTGAATGCCGGCCGGTTCAGGTCGAAATGAGTGGGAATCGTATCAGCGAGCAGGCCGTTGCTCGTTCCATTTTCATCAGAAAAGCCGGCTGCAAGATGGCCTGTGAATCTTGAGTTCAAGACAAACTGGTTGGAAAACCGCACCTGAGCACGTTGGAAATGAGTGGTTTCAATTTGCGAGGGAACAGACCGAAAGGTGGGAACAGGCTGGTCTAGAATTGCGGGCGTATTGGAGCGTTCGCCCTGACGGAAGTAGTCGACTTCCAAGCCATAAAGCCAATTGGCTTTTACCTGATGATCAAAAGAGCTGCTGAAAATGATCGCTCCTGAATTCGTTTCTTGCGGAGTTTGCAGGATGGATAACTCCGGTCCGCCGCCATTGATTGGGAATGAAGAATCCTGATCATGCTGATAACGAATCTGCGCTTGAAACGCTTTGTTTGCGCCTGGCTCAAAACGTATGTCTGCTGCCGCCGTGCCTAGTGAGAAAGCGTCGGACTTTACCTGGTCGCCAATGCTGAAATACGAGCCGCTCAGCCCATAGCTGGTTTTCTGATTGCCACCACGGGCCGTAATTGCGCCTTGTC
>DASRCD010000535.1:0-8501 GCA_035653315.1 Candidatus Angelobacter sp. | reverse complement strand
CCGGCCCCTTGGCGGGAACGCGGCTGGAGCGCGTTGATCCGAATGGCGTAATTTCTTCCGCTATTGAAGCGCGGCGTGTGATTGGATCACTGATCTATTTCGCCACGGAAATCAGTGAGCCTGGCGTGGTGCGGCATAACGAGGGAAATCGCATATCAATGGGCGAGCCGGATGGGTCAAAATCAGAACGCATCCAGAGCATAGCCAAAGCCCTGATTGCATCGGGACTTCGTGCGCCTGTCACGGCGCACCTTCGCAATGAAATCTGGGTAAAAATCCTGGGAAACGTAGCGTTTAATCCCATAAGCGCACTAACGGGCGCTACCCTGGCCCAAATTCTAAGCAACCCGGAGAGTACCGGGCTGGTTCGCAATATCATGCAGGAAACTGAAGCATTGACGCAGAAGCTCGGCGTGAAACTACAGGTCTCCATTGAGCAACGCATGGCAGGAGCGGCCAAAATAGGCGAGCACAAGACCTCAATGCTGCAGGACCTGGAAGCGGGAAGACCTTTGGAACTTGAGGCGATTGTAGGCGCGGTGCTGGAAGTTGGGGAAAGAATCGGCCACCCCATGCCGCATACGCGTACTGTTTATGCATGTACCAAGCTGTTGGCCGAGCGCCGTAGCGCGGCGGCGCAAAAAAATTAACTTCTGAAGAGGTCACCATGAGCAAGCGATGGGTTCAATTTGGCAGCGCCGTGATTGCCATGATCATGATCGCTAACCTTCAATATGCCTGGACATTGTTTGTTGCTCCACTCCAGGCCGCGCACAAAGATTGGAAGCTTCCCGCAATCCAGTGGGCGTTCACTCTATTCATCTTTTTTGAAACCTGGATTACCCCTATCGAAGGCTGGATTATTGACCGTGTTGGTCCACGCATCTTTTTGACCTTAGGTGGATTGCTGGTTGGAATTGGCTGGACCGGCATGGGCTACGCCAACACTTTGACCCAACTCTACGTCCTTTATGGAATGTCCGGCGTGGGCGCAGCTTTCATCTACAGTGGTTCTGTCGCTACGGCATTGAAGTGGTTCCCGGACATGCGCGGGACTGTTTCTGGCTTTATCACGGCGGGATTCGGCGCAGGCTCAGGTCTTTTTATTCCCACCGTGATCGCACCGCTGCTCGCTCATTCCGGCTACAAAACAGCTTTCTTATACACCGGTGTTGCTCAGGGATTGCTGATCATTATCGCGGCGCAGGTATTGCACAACCCCGGCCCTGACTTCAATGTTTCACCGGCGGCCAAAAAGGCAGTTTCACGGCGCATTCGGCGCAATAACCAGGAATTCAATAGCGGGCAAATGCTGGCGACGCCGCAGTTCTGGGTGCTCTATATCGCATTTGTGCTCACCTCAGCAGGCGGCCTGATGATTACAGCGCAAGCCTCCCCTGTGGGCAAAAGCATGGCAATTCCCGCGGCCGCGATTGTGTACGCCGTCTCATGGAGCCGCATTGCCAATGGCGCCGGCAGAATGTTCTGGGGCTGGTTCTCTGATTTTGTGGGACGCGAAATGGCCATGTTCATTCCGTTTACTCTGCAAGCACTGTGCCTGGTGGGCGTGCTGACGCTTGGCAAGCTCTCAGGAAACTGGTTCATCACCATGATGATTCTGGTGTTCTTTACCTGGGGTAGCATGTTCGCGCTTTTCCCGGCCATTATCGGTGACTATTACGGCCCCAAATGCGCGACCTCAAATTATGGCTTCCTCTATACCGCGAAAGGCGTGGCCTCCATCGGTGGTGGCGGCTTTGCAGCCTACCTCTTTACCAAGTTCGGCAACTGGAGCGCAGCGTTCTATGGGACCGCTATACTCACGTTGATCTCTGCGCTGTTGATACTGATATTGCGCTTCATGCCGCTGCCCAAGCTGGGGCGGCAGGAAGATCCGGTATTGGTTACGGCCAAGGCTGGATAACCGAAAAGTCTTTCTAAAGATGAAAGGCCGCGGCGATTGCTGCGGCCTTTTTTGTTGGGAAATAGAAAATTTTACGCTGCTGCCTGTGCGCTGCTTTCGATAAAGACCAGCAGGTCAGTATTAATCAGATCTTTATGGGTTGAGCACATGCCATGCGGCAGGCCCGGATACACCTTCAGCGTTGCGCCTTTCACAATCTTGGCTGTAAGCAATGCTGATGCGCCGATGGGGACAATCTGATCATCGTCGCCATGAAGGATGAGCGTTGGCACGTCAAACTTCTTCAAGTCGTCGTGAAAGTCGGTCTCTGAAAATGCCTTGATGCAATCAACCACAGCCTTATGCCCGGCCAGCATGCCTTGCAGCCAGAATGAATCGCGCAGGCCTTGCGAGACTTTTGCTCCCGGACGATTGGCCCCATAAAAGGGCGCGCTCAAGTCTTTAAAAAATTGTGAACGGTCAGAGAGTACACTCTGCCGAATCTGGTCGAATACTTCCATGGGCAATCCGCCTGGATTCGCCGCTGTCTTCAGCATTAATGGCGGTACCGCTCCTATCAGTACCGCTTTTGAAACCCTCTGGGTCCCGTACCGGCCGATGTAGCGCGCAACCTCGCCACCACCGGTGGAATGGCCAACGTGAATCGCATTCTTTATATCAAGCCTTTCAATTAACTCCGCCAGATCATCGGCGTAGGTATCCATTTCATTGCCGTTCCAGGGCTGGCTGGAGCGGCCATGACCACGGCGATCGTGCGCAATGCAGCGAAATCCGCGCGATGCCAGAAATATCATCTGGTCTTCCCACGCATCCGCGCTGAGAGGCCAGCCGTGGCTGAAAACAATGGGCTGTCCTGCGCCCCAATCTTTGTAGTAGATTTCCGTTCCGTCTGTTGTTTTAAAGGTGCTCATGGGGAACCCTCCTTCTTGCCCTCAATTCTAGTCCCGGAGCAAGGCAGGTAGATGAAAGGAAATTGAAATTCGAGAGCTGCCGGATGGACGCCTGGACACAATTATTTAAAAAACAATTGCGCCTCTGTGTGGCAGACCAATAGCTAAAAAGGAGTGTGATCTATTCCGTTTGTTGGCTGATGTTCAGTAAGACGCCGACGCTGGCCAGCATCATAAACAAAGATGATCCGCCGTAAGAGATGAACGGCAGCGGAATGCCCTTGGTCGGCAGCAAGGCCAGTACCACGCTGATATTGAAGAAGGCCTGGACCACGATCATTGTGGTGACGCCGATGGCAATGTAGCGGCCAAAATTATCATGCGCGCGCAAGGCAGTGCGCAACCCGCGCCACGCGAAAACAAAAAACAGCGCGGCAATTACAACCGCGCCAATCAGCCCAAGCTCTTCAGCAGTCACGGCGTAAATAAAGTCAGTATGCGGCTCAGGCAGGTAAAAGAGTTTTTGCTTGCCTTCCATCAGGCCCACGCCGGCAAGTCCGCCTGTTCCCACAGCAATAAGAGATTGATTGATGTGAAAGCCAATGCCTTGCGGATCGCGCTCCGGGTGAAAGAAGACAACCATGCGCGCCAGCCGCCATGGCACAAAGATCAGCATGTAGCAAAGCACTGGAACAATTGGGACCAGCCCATAAACGAAATAGCGGAGCTTAATTCCCGCCGAATACAGGATTGCAGCCGCCACGGCCAGGCACACCAGCGCGGTACCCAGGTCAGGCTGTTTCATGATCAATCCGGCAAAGAGGAACACCGGAATGACCGCGGGCAGGAGCGTATGCCGCCAATCGTCAATGGATTTACTGCGGGCATCAAGAAAAAAAGCCAGAAAGAGAATGAGCGCGGGCTTGGCGAGTTCTGAAGGCTGGAATGACATGAAGCTGCCCAGCTTGATCCAGCGATGCGTGTTGTGCGATCGATCAAGAAAAAAGACAGCAACAAGAAACAGGGCCGTGACGCCGAGCAGTCCGAAAACAATATGCGGCTTGTTCCAGCGGCGATAATCCAGCTTCATGGCGGCAGTCATCACGGCAAGGCCCGCTACTGCCCAGCCAAGCTGGCGAAAAAGAAAATGATAGGGCGAACCGAATTTTTCCCCAGCCATGACCGCGGACGCACTGAAAACCATAAGCACGCCGAGCACTACCAGAAGAAGAGTTGAACCGAACAGCCATTTATCAATGCCGACCCGTTTTGCCACTAGGACCTGTCTCCTGTTGTGACCGGAGTGAGTGACTGAACTAATTCCTTAAACACACGCCCGCGATGCTCGTAATTTTCAAACTGATCAAAGCTCGCGCATGCCGGCGCCAGCAGGACCACGTCTCCCGGCTGCGCGGCGTCAAAAGCCTGTCGCACTGCGCGGTCCAGCGTAACGGAGCGCACCAGAGTGGCCGCGCCCTGCACCTGCGAGGCAATCTTGTCAGAAGCTGCGCCAATCAGGTACACGCGCTTTACCCGTTCCTTGAGCAGAGGAGTTAATACGGAATAATCGCTGCCCTTGTCCTTACCGCCAAGAATAATGTGAATGTTTCCGGGGAATGACTCCAGGGCTTTTACGGTGGCATCCACGTTGGTGGCTTTTGAGTCGTTGTAAAAAGCAATGCCGTTGATGGAAGCCACCAGTTCCAACCTGTGCTCAACTGCGCGAAATTCCCTGACGGCACTCTGCACTTGTTGCGGGGTGCATCCGGCGACCATAGTCATGGCAACAGCGGCCAGCACATTTTCAAGATTGTGTTCGCCCTTAAGCTGCATATCAGAGCGGCTAAGCACCGCCTGTTCCTCCCCATGATGACGGAAAACAATCTGATCGCCCTGAAGAAATGCGCCATTTTCCACCGGCTGTTTGCGGCTGAACCACAGAAGAGAGCATTTGATTCTGTTTTTCAATGCAGCGCATGTTGGATCGTCGGCATTCAAGATCGCGAAGTCAGCGGCTTTCTGGTTCTCAAAAATCCTAGCTTTCGCATCAACATAAGCCTGGAACGTGTGATGGCGATCAAGATGGTCCGGGGTAATATTCAGGATGGCGGCAATCCAGGGGCAGAACTGTTCAATGCTTTCAAGCTGAAAGCTGGAAATCTCCAGTACTGTCAGGGTTTCTGGCGTGGACTGGCCTGCCAGGGAAATAACAGGCGTACCGATATTGCCGCCCACCAGCGTTTTGCGGCCACTTTTGGCCAGAATCTCACCTACCAGCGTTGTGGTGGTGGTCTTGCCGTTTGAACCTGTGATGGCCAGCACCTTGCCTTGGAGAAAACGGAATGCCAGCTCAACTTCGCCGATTACCGGAATGCCAAGCGAACGCGCGTGCTGGAGTTGTGGCTGGTCAGAGGGCACGCCCGGGCTGACAACGATTAAGTCCTGATCGCGAAAAGTGCGCTCACCGTGACGCCCGGTCTCAATGGAGATGCCACGATCCAGCAGCGCTGGAACGTCTTTTTGCAACTGGGCTTCACTTTTTGAATCGGAAACAATGACCTTGGCGCCGTGCTCCTGCAAAAAAATGGCCGAGGCTGCACCTGAACGTCCCAGGCCGACCACCAACACCCGTTTATTCTTCAGCTCCATTGATTTTATTGTGACATGAATCCAGCATTTCGCAAGTTGGAGTGCTTACTTTGTCATGCTGCGGCGGAGCGCGCGGACCGCTTAGGAGATTTTGGGCGCAATAGGACTGCTCGTACTTGGATCCAGCTACAGCTTTGCCGCAAATACAGCTTGTTTCGCGCGCAAAGCGCGGGTGTTTAGAAGCGGGCGTTCTTTACATATTGCGACCGTGCATCAATCAACTTTTCCACATCGCGGGTATCGAGCGAGCGCGCGCTGCCGAGTTGCCGGGTAGCAAGCACAACTTTGGCAAAGTGCTCAACCGCCTCCATTTTCATGTAAGCGCGGCACAGGGTCTCACCATAAGTGACAACACCATGGTTCGCCATGAGAATGGCGTCGTGGTAAGGGATGAAGGGACGCAAGGAATTGCTGAGTTCGGTGGTGCCGGTGGTGGCATAAGGAGCAAGCGGGACTTCGCCCAGCGTTATGACGATCTCAGAGCACAAAGGCTCGTCGAGGGCGATTCCGGCGGAAGCAAATGCCGTGGCGGTACAGGGGTGCGCGTGGACCACAGCTCCCACATCAGGACGCATGCGGTAAATGGTAAGGTGCATGGCAGTTTCACTTGAAGGCTTATATTGCCCGCTGAGTTTTTTGCCTTCAAGATTTACCACCACCATATCTTCCGGCTGCATCATGCCCTTGCTGAAACAGGTTGGTGTCACGAGCACGCGTTTATCGTCAAGGCGGATGGAAAGATTGCCATCCGTCGCGGCCACAAAGCCCTGAGAATGCAGCATCTTGCCAAAGCGAACAAGTTCATGGCGGGCGGCATGTTCCTTGCCGGTGAGCCGCTCACGAATGCCGCGCAGACTACGCAAGCCGCGAGAAGGTATTGCCGTGGTGGATTTAAGAATAAATTCCGCGAGATAACTCATGACTGCACCTTTCCAATGATCCTTAAGCTGCGCGTTTTAACTTCCTGATTGTGCCGCCTACCTTGCGTGATACCCGATATACCTGTCCCGCGGTGAGCCCCGCCGCCAATTCATAGCGGCCCACAGCGGCCAGGCCCATGGATGCAATGCAGCCACACTGGGAGCAATCCGGATTGCCGCCAAACTGGCATGGGGTAATCCTGCTTTTCAGGTCGGCTGAAATGGTTTCAGTAGTCTGGGCAAAAATGCATTCCTCCGGTGATGCCGGCGGATGCAAAAACTCACGGATGACCGACTCACGCATATCGAGCTTGGGATAAACCTGGCGCAGGTGCAGCAGCTCCCGCACTGCCTTTATGCGTTCTTCGCCGGTCAGTATCTCCGGCCCCACAGCGCCGATTTGCGGAGTAAACATGCTCATCCAGATTTTTTTGATCTCCGGTCTTGCGCTCCAGTACCCGATGAAATCTTCCAGATAGCGCTCGCGCTTCATCATCTGGCCGGTGATGGTGCAGTGCACAATAACTTCATGACCGCGAATGCTATCAAAAATCCTGGCATAGGTCGCAGGCTTGCGGCGCGCATCATGCTCGGGTTGAAGGCCATCAATTGACACCACAATATTCAGCCGTTCGAGTGAAGCCCATTCCGCCGGTATCTGACGGAAGGCGCTGGTTACAATTTGCACATAGACGCCACGCTCATCCAGCAGGGGAAGAAGACGCGTGACCTCACGATAACGAACCAGAGGATCGCCGCCGACAATGGACAGATGCAACGGGCGATGCTCGTCAATCAATGCGAGCACGCTCTGCACCAGGTCGTCACCGCGTTTGTCCTGTAACTGACGCAGACTCTGCCCCTCTACATGTCCTTCTTCATATGCGTAACATCCAGGACAGCGCAACGGACATTCTCGCGTAATTTCAATCGCAAGAGATGGACGCCGGCCGCTCAGAATGCTCTTCCAAGCCCGCACAACTTCGCTAGTCTTCATTGAATCTCCCGAAGCTTCTGTCAACGTTCCCACGCCGAAAGTCGACCCTACAACATGAATGACGAGAAGTGGCTGCAGGTTGCCAATGCGGGCGCGAAGAGATTGAAGAACTCAAAGAGATTTAACAAAGCCTGACGCAAATCTTATTGAGTACACTGCCGTGAGAAGCGGCGAAAAAATCCTTAAAATGTAAACGCACGAAAAAAGAAAGAAAAAACAAACCTAAAAAAGCATGCGTGACCAGGATGAAGTAACTAAGGGCGGTTTTCCCTGAAAAAGTGGCATCCATTTCCGGCAGTGGCGAGATCAGCACGTACAAAATGCCGCATACCACAGCCAATGTAATGGCGCACTTGAGGAAGGTTGGCACGCAAGCCATATTAGCCGATTTTCAACACTCTTAAAAGCATTTAACGAAGTAGCTGGTTCAAAGAAAGGACAATTTTGAAACTTGCTTCATAGAGATGCTTTGAAAAATCCAGAAGCTTTACACTTCTTTGCATGGCATGAGAAAAGAATTTCTCTATATTGCAATGAAGCAATTATGATTGATTGTTCCCGCTGGCCGGCGGGGATTCGCGATCCCGACGCCCAATGTATAAGAGTCCTGATGTAATTCCCGAAACCGGAATTTATAGAGTGATTCATGCGCAACATCGCTTGCCGCATGAAGTTACGCTGTTGGAAGGACAAACCTTTCCGCCATGCGCCAGATGCCATGAAGAGGTACGATTCGAACTAGTTCGCTCTCTTCCCATTTTGGCGCAGGACAGGCGGGGCAGCGTGGCGCTCTATAGTTTGCCTGTGCTCGAAGAAGAATAAGCATTACTCATACCGCAAGGCTTCCAATGGATCAATATGGGTGGCCCTGCGGGCTGGCAAATAAGAAGCAAGCAGCGCCACCAGCAGCATTAGCAAGGCAGTACACATCAAAGTTGCAGGGTCGCTGGGTTTAATCTCATAAAGCTCGCTTTTCAGCAGGCGAGCGAGCGCCAAAGACCCGAACACTCCCAAAACTGCGCCCAGCACTGTTAAACGTACGCCTTGTCCCAGAACAAGCCGCAGCACACTATTCCGCTGCGCTCCAAGAGCTACGCGAATTCCTATTTCCCTGGTACGTT
>DASRCD010000534.1:0-3971 GCA_035653315.1 Candidatus Angelobacter sp. | reverse complement strand
AGCTTTGCGCGAATCGGTGATTTCTTCCCTGGCCTGTGCAGATGGAATAGTGGTAAGAATCTCATGAGTATTGGTGTGGGAGCCAAACACTACGCCTCTGGCTTGAAGTTCGGCAACCTGTTCCCACGTCATCGTGCTATCAACCGCTCCACATGCTGGAGAACTGTTAAGCCCGTTTGCCATTTCAGCTATGCGGCGTTCGCGTTGTTCGGGAGCAAGTTCTTTTAGTTCTTCAATTGCTGTCTCAATGGAGCTTTGCGATAAGCCAGTCGTCGGCCCAAGTTTCTGTTCCAGAATTGCTGCTGCGCGTTCTGGCCAGAAGGGCAATTCCATTCCCATTCTTTTCGCCACAATAAAGATGGCAATGGGGGCACGGTGTTTACGGGCAATGGGGAAAGCCGAGATTGCATTGTCTGACCAGCCATCATCAAACGTGATGGCTAATTTCAGCTTTGCGGAATGCTGCCATTCCGGCCCACGATTCAGGTCAATCAACTCACAATTTTCTGATGCGTATTGCAGAAAATGATCGAATGTCCGCTGGCGAACAATCATTCCCGGAAGTGATGCGGTACGTTGAAGCTCTTCATCGCTTAGAACACGATGAAATGTGAGCACAATAGGTCCATTATGCTGTATCCACTTTTTGACCAAAAATAACAGACCTGAAGCTTGCAATAATCCGGCCCAAAGCGCTTTCACTCTGCGTCGCATGGATCTTGCAGACGGATTTACATTCGTGACCATGGCTAAATGGCACGCAGTCCGCGACGCCGGAACTCCAGCGCTTCTTCACGTTTAGGAAATGTGAAATAACTGCCTTGTGCATGGTCCATGTGAATGGGAACAGCTTCATTTGACTGCAGGCTGCGTATTACTTTGGCCATGCAATGCGCGCCGTGCCGTTTGCTTTTACGAATCAGATTATGGAGAGACTCACCTGGTACCACAGGTTGCGACTCTTGCAGCAGCGCATCGCCCTCATCCACCTTGGCCGCCATGTAATGAATGGTCACGCCGAGTTGTTGTTCGCCGTGGTAGAGCTGCCAGAATGTCGGCATCATACCCTTGTAACGAGGCAACGGCGCATGATGAATGTTGATGCAGCCGCGCGGTGGAATCGAGAGGAGCTTTTCTTTCAAAATGTAAGGGCATGCTACTGAAATCAACAAATCCGGAGAGCGCTGCTGCAATGCATTGGTAAATTCAGGATCATTAGGATTGGCAACCGGCTCATAAGCAATGCCGTAAGCTCTGGCAAGCTGCGCAATGGAATAAAAGCGTCCGGCGGTGCGGCCTTTAGGAAAGAGCGCCATGACTTTTGCAGCGGCTGCCTGCGCCAGTAACTTGCTTAATCCGCCAACGCCATAAAGCCACATCAACTCGCGCAGCAGCTGCGTGCGGGAACGCTTGCCCATGGCGCGGCAGCATGAGATGCGGGTGATTTCAAACTCGCCGGAATAATGTTGCAGGAACTCTTCAAAAAAAGGCAGGATGTAAAGCGAATCTTCCTGGGTTAAAAATTCAATCTTCATCGCCGGGCCCTCACTGTTTGCCAAGTTACATATTTGCGGCCACGGCAGATCTCGATCATGCTGACCAGCGCGGCGGCATTCAAGGTGCAGAAAAACAGGGGGATTCCAAGCGGCTTCCACTTGCGATGCAAAGGCAGAAGCATGTTTAAAATGGCGGCGCCATAAAAAAACAGTTGTGCCGCAAGCGCAAGACGGAAAACAGGAGAATCGAGCAAGAAGAGATTGGCCGCAAATAGTGCAATCAGGAAAAGCGGGGCCATCCAGCGCATAACCTTATGCGACCAAAGCTGAAATGCCGACCAGAAAAATTTCCATGGCTTGAGCAGATCAGAAGTGCTCAGCAGACCACGCATGGCACGCGTAACCACTCGCACGCGCATGGAAAACTCTTCCGAGGTGGATTGCGTTGTCTCTTCATAAGCCAGCGCGCGGTCTTCAAATACCACGCGATAGCCTTTTTTGATGGCTTGCAAAGGCTGAACCAGGTCACTGATGATATCTCCCGGCAACTCAGTGTAAGCAGCCTTGCGGACTGAATAAATGCAGCCACAACAGCCGGTAATGGTCTTGATTCGCGATTGCAGCTTCTTGATCAGATTTTCATAATTCCAGAAAGCCACGCTACCCAGGCCGGTGGGAGATTGATCGCCGGGATCAAAGTACTGGTACCGTCCGCTTACCGCGCCCACAGTGGCGTCCTGATAATTGCATGCCAGATAAAGCAGCGCCTTGGAGTGATAAATGGCTGTGGCGTCAGAAAAGATCACCACCTCTCCCATGGCTTGCTTGATGCCCTGATTTTGCGCGTGCGTCTTTCCCTTACGCTCCGCCACCCTCACCAGACGAACACGACTATCTGGAAAAGCTTTTACGATCTCATCGGTGCGATCCGTAGAACAATCCGAAAGCACGAGAATTTCAATTTTGTCCGCTGGATATTCCAGTGCCAGAGTCTGCCTGATCTTGCGTTCAATGGCTTCTTCCTCATTATAGGCAGCAATAAGGACTGAAATTGAAGGAGAGTAGCCCGGTTCTGAACGTTGCCGGCGCACGAACAAACTGATGAGCGCGAGCAAGAGCGGATAACCAGCGTAAACATAAAACAGCAATAACGCGGCAAGCCAGTACACGGCCCGCGCCATGTCCACCATGCTGGTTGCGTATTGCGCCAATAAAATCATTCTTCTCCTAGCGGATGCAGATTACGTCTGCCTTGGGTTTGGGCGTTGCACTCACAGGAACGCTCGGCTTTCTTCTGTTCTCGCCCAAAGCTTCGTCCAGGACCGATTCTTCTGATTGCTTATCGAAATACATGCGCTGCCAGACTTCAATCATCAGCAACGCCCAGATTTTTAATCCATTATCACGGCGATTCTCTTCATGGTCGCGTATAAGGGCCTGCACAGCTTGCGGACGGAAGAGTCCTCTGCGTTCCACGGCAGCAGGAGAGAGGAACCGGTGAATCACCGGTTTTAGCTCTCCGTTGAGCCACTGCGGCAGCGGCGGATTAAAGCCCATCTTCTTTTTAGTAAGCACCTCTTTGGGCAACGTGTCTCGCAATGCCTGGCGCGTGATCCACTTGGTGTTCATATTACGGACCTTCATGCGGTCCGGCACCTGCATGGCAAATTCCAGCAAGCGATAATCAGTGAATGGCGCGCGTACTTCAAGAGAGTTCGCCATTGACATGCGATCTGCATATTCCAGGCAGTTACAGCAGAGGAATGACGCTGAGTCAACGTAACCAAGACGGCTTAACGGGTCCAGGTGCGCGCCGCGGCGGAAGAACTGCCGCAGAAAGTCTCCGGAATCCCTACCACCAATGGAGGCCGCCAAATCCGGCGCATAAAGGTCCCATTTTTCTTCTTCAGAAAAATAGCCCACCCAGTTGATGTACATATCTTCTTCAGACTGCCAGGCTGACTGGGCAAATTCGCGAACGCGGCGGAAGCCGTGACGGCCATCCGTAGCATCATGCATGAGCGATGAGAGGCGGGAAACCAGTCCTTTGGTTACAAACTGGGGCAAGCGGCGATAATGCCGGGCAAGAGATGCGCCGGCGTAACGCACGTAGCCGCCAAAGAGTTCATCGCCGCCGTCGCCGGAAATTGCTACCGTCACGTGTTTCCGCATCAGTTTGGTGATGATGTATTCCAGAATCGCCGTGGGATTGCCAAAGGGCTCGTCAAAATGCCGGACAACTTTGGTCATGTAATCGGCGCATGCTTCATCTGCCTGTAGAATGTGGTGCTCTGTGCGAAATTTCTGCGCAACCAGATTGGCAACCGGCAATTCGTCATAGAACTTGCTGTTGGCAAAGCCAATGGTGAAGGTCTTTACCTGTTCCGCGCTGTTCCTGGAAGCAAAAGCGGTGATGGCGCTGGAGTCAAGGCCGCCACTCAGGAACAAGCCGAGCGGGACATCACTGATCAGCCG